>JBASAN010000266.1:0-13143 GCA_049650625.1 Ornithinimicrobium sp. | reverse complement strand
CCGCCCTGGGTGATGCGGTGCATCGGCCGGTGAAGTCCTACAGCCAAGGCATGCGGCAACGTCTGGGCATCGCGCAGGCCATGCTCGGGATGCCCGAGGTGCTGATCCTCGACGAGCCGACCAACGGCCTGGACCCGCCACAGATCGCGGCCATGCGACCGATGCTGCAGCGGTACGCCGAGGCCGGTCGGACCGTCGTGGTGTCCAGCCACCTGTTGGCCGAGGTCGAGATGACGTGCTCGCACGTCGTGGTCATGCACGCCGGGAAGGTGCTGGCCGCCGGGTCGGTCGAGGAGGTCGGAGTGGCTGAGGGGCGCAACCTGGAGTCGGTGTTCCTGTCCACGATTGCCGGAGCCAACGACGGAGCGGCGCTCAACGCCGTGAGGCCACGATGAACGCCACACTGACCCCGCAGGTCGAGGCGCAACGCCAGTTCACCCGACTGCGCACCAAGTGGACCTTCGGCATCCTGTTCGTCCTGCCGCTGATCGTGGTGGGTGCCTACGCCCTCGGCGACGGCGGTGACGGGGGCCAACGGTTCTCCGACCTGGCGACCACGGGATCGGCCAACTTCACGGTGTTCATGCTGTTCGTCACCGCTCCGTTGCTGCTGTTGATCGTGGCGACACTGTTCGTCGGGGACGCCGTGCCCTCGGAGGCTTCGTGGGCGTCGTTGCGGTATCTGTTGACCGCGCCGGTGCCCCGCGTGCGGTTGCTGACCAGCAAGCTCGTGGTGGGGCTGGGATCGACTCTGCTGGCCATGGTGACGTTGCTGGTGTGGGTGATCCTGGTCGGTGGAGTCTTCTACGGCTGGCAGTCGTTGACCCTGCCGGTCGGCGGGGTGTTGGACTGGCCGACGATGCTGACCCGTTTGGCGCTCGCCTCGGCATACATCTTCGTGGCGTTGTTGCCGTTCGCGGCGATCGCCTTCTGGGTGGGGGTGCGCAGCGACGCCCCGTTGGCGGCGGTCGGGTTCGCCGTGCTGGCCTCGATCGTGTCCTCGATCCTGGATGCGCTGGACGCACTGGGTGACTGGCGGCACGCGCTGCCCAACCACTACGCGTTCGAGTGGGTGGCATTGTTCGGCGCCGACCCCGACTACTGGGCGCTCCTGCCTGGAACGCTGTGGGCCCTGCTCTGGGCGACCGCGTTCTTCGCGCTGGCCTACCGCCACTTCGCCCGCAAGGACGTGCTCAGCTAGGCAATCTGTCCCTCGGTCGGGTGAGGTGAGGCTACACAGCCCCTGCCTTCAGACCGGCAAAGGTCAGCGCCACCTGGGCTAGGAGAAGCGAACCGACGCAACGGACTGGACCACCGTGAAGCCCAGTGACTCGGCCAGCCGGTTGGAGCCGACGTTGTCGACGTCGCAGTTGTAGAGCATCCGGCGCCCCCGAGCCTGCTGCTGACGGGCCAGAGCCGCGACCGCTGCTGCTCCGAGCCCCTGACCTCGACACGACGGTCGGGTGATGATGGCGATGTCGTCGAAGCCATCGTCATAGTCCCAGGGGCGAGCGTAGGCCAGTGCTGCTGCTGCCCCGGCATCGTCGAGCACCGCCAGGATGACAGGGTCCAGGTCGTCGATGTCGAGCTCGGCCTCGTCACGGTCCTCCGATGGGCAGGCCGCGATGAACTCGGCGATCACCGCGCGATCCTCGACCTGATCGCGGTCCAGGCTGCGCACCCGAGAGGAAGTGATGTCGTGGGCGGACGGCATACCTTCCAGGACCCGGAAGCGGCCCCGCCCTCCCGGCGCGCCACCCAGGGCTACCCCCGCCTCCACGAAATCCTCGTTGCTCAGCGGAGGTCGACCCTCGAGGGAGGCGAGGAGGGGGGCGACCTCAGGAGCGCACCAGATGACCGTCTGGTCTCCCATCGGATAGGCGACCGCGATCTTCGACCCAGACCGGCCGGGCGACCCCACGACCGACGTCCCGCTCGGCAGATCGTGGCCGAGCTCGGCGCAGACGGCGGCACGGACGGCAGCCCGGAAGCGGTCGCCGACGGTGGGGCTCAGGGAGGTCACGACGTGAGTGTGGATGGTGACGGGCCCGGGCGTCCAGCGATTTCCGGCCGGTCGGACCCGCCGGGAGCCCGCCGTTCCTACTGCACCGCCGAGGTGAGTCGCATGACGTTGTCCAGGTAGCGCTGGCGCCACGGGCGGTCCTGCCACTCCTGCAGGGTCAGCTCGGTGCTCAGCTCGCGGTAGGAGTCCTCGATGGCCCGGATGCCCTCGACCGCCTCGCGGCCGTGCAGGATCAGGGAGATCTCGTAGTTCAAGCCGAACGAGCGCATGTCCATGTTGCTGGACCCGATCATCATCACGTCGTCGTCGATGCTGAAGTGCTTGGCGTGCAGGACCAACGGTGCGGGGTAGAGATAGATCCGCACCCCCGCTTCCAACAGCGCCTGGTAGTAGCTGCGCTGAGCGTGATGCACCATGAACTGGTCGCCCTCGGCGCACACGAAGAGCTCGACGTCGATACCACGCAACGCGGCCGTCGTCACGGCATACAACATCGACTCGTCCGGCACGAAGTATGGACTCGTGAGGGATATTCGTCGTTTCGCGCCATAGATCAACGTGGTGAACACCCGCAGGTTGTTCTCCGAGACGATGCCGGGGCCACTGGGGACGAGCTGACCCACCAACGGCAGCTCCTCACCCCCCGAGGTGGGCACCGGCGTGCTGAGCCCCTCCGTGTGCGCCGGCTCTCCGGTCTCGGTGAACCAGTCGGTGGCGAAGATCCCGTCCAGGCCCATCGCCAGTCGGCCGGTGACCCGGCAGCTGACGTCCACCCACTCCCGGCCGGCCTGTTCGTTCTTCGGCTTGTTGTAGCTGGGTTGGGTCATGTTGTGCGAGCCCATGAAGGCGACCTCACCGTCGATGACCAGGAGCTTGCGATGGTTGCGCAGATCCGGCCGACGGCCGAACCCCTTGATGGGCTGCAGCGGGAGCATCGGTTGCCACGGGATCTTCGCCTCGTCCAGCTGGGTCTTGAGCTCGGCGTATACCGGCAGCCCCCGAGTGCCGAGATGGTCGAAGAGCACCTTGACCGACACACCACGGCCTACGGCCCGGGCCATCGCCTCGAAGAGCGGAGCCGTCTGCTTGTCCCAGGCCATGATGTAGAACTCCATGTGCACCCACCGCTGTGCCCGGTCGACTTCCGCGGCCATGGCCTCCACCGACCCCGTCAGGGTGGGATAGAACCTGACACTGTCACTGCCCACCGCCGGGAAGCCGCCGAGTCCCTGACTGAGGTGGATGGCGCTTGCCAGATACGCCGGGACGGCGCCAGGAAGCTCGAGCGCGGGCTGACGTGACGCCACCTCGCGGATGTCCCTGTTGGCCTGCTGCTGTCGTTCCTCGCGTTGTGATCCCAACGTGGTCCGGCCGAGGAAGAGCCACACGAGGAATCCGATGGTCGGGTTCAACAGGACGACCATGACCCACGCCGTGCCGGAGGAAGGGCGTCGGTTCTCCGGGATGACCCCGAGCGCGGTGAAGCGCAGGACCGCGTGGAACAGGAAGATGACCAGACCGATGGACACCGACCACGTCAGCCAGGATCCGTTGGTGCCTTGCTCGCTGGTCGTCGTGCTGGTGGTGCTCGCCGCGATCGCCATGAGGGTGGGGAACATGGGGAGATTCTGCCCCAGGGCCCGCGGCGGTTGGGGTTAGGCGCCGTCGTGGCCGTCGACGTTGGGCACCACGGTGAGGTGCTGGCGCAACTGGGGCACCAGCTCGTTCAAGAGTTCGTCGAGGTCACGGGTGGTGGGTGCGGGGTAGAAGCCCGCCGAGTCAGGCGAGCGGTAGTACAGGCCCGCCGAGCGCTCGACCCCGTCGACCTCGTGTCGCCAGGGAAGATAGATGATCTGCACCTGCTGACCGTCGATATCGACCTCGGTGCTCGTCGGCGTCTCCTGCCCGGTCGGAAAGGGCAAGATCTTGGCGTCCTGCTGCTCGCCGACGTCGATGCGGTCGTCGGGATGCTGATCCTTGTCCACGGTTCCTCCAGCTGTCTTGTTCCCCTACCGTGACACACTCCCAGCCCAGCGGCGAACGGTTACGGCATGGTCCACGCCGACGGCGTCGCTCCCACGGTTGCTCGATCCGCAGGGGATGGGTCAGTCTCAGTGGATGAGTGCCTTGCAGGAGACGCTGGACGGCCATGTCGCGCGGGGGACCGCCCCGGGTGTGGTGGCCGCGCTGGGGTATACCGACGGTCGGCTCGAGGTGGCGTCCGCCGGCGAGCTGGCGGTCGACGCCGTGATAAGAGTGCAGTCGATGACCAAGGCCGTCGTGGCGGTGGCCACCTTACGGCTGGTCGAGCGGGGGCGCCTGGACCTGGACGATCCGGTGCAGCGGTGGCTGCCGGAGCTCCGCGACCGGCAGGTGCTGAGCAGCCCCGACGCCGAGCTCGGCGACGTGATGCCAGCGCAGAGGCCGATCACAGTGCGGCACCTGCTGACCAACACGTCGGGATACGGGATGGCACTCGAGCCGTCTCCGCTGCAGGACGCCATGCGCCGCACCAGGACCGAGGCCGGGCCCGAGCCGGTGGCGCTGAGCGCCGACGCCTGGGTGGCCGCGCTCGCGGAGCTGCCGCTGGCCTTCGAGCCGGGCTCGGGATGGCGGTACCACCACAGTTTCGGCCTGCTCGGGGTCCTGCTGTCGCGCTTGGTCGATCGGCCGCTCGGTGAGCACTTGGCCTCCGATCTCTTCGCGCCGCTGGGGATGGGCGACACGGGATATGCCGTGCCGGCCGGGGAGGCTGAGCGGCTCCCGGCCGCCTACCGGCGGCGGGGGGACGGGTCGCTGGAGCAGATCGAGCCGGCGGGCGAAGGCTTCTACGTGGCCCCTACTCCGTTCGACGTCTCGCACGCCGAGCTGGTCTCGACCGTGACGGACTATGCGACCTTCGCCCGCATGGCGGCCGCCGGCGGAGTCCACGAAGGGCAGCAGATCGTGCTCCCATCACTGCTGCGGCAGATGATCCAGGACCAGGTGTCAGCGGCGGCGAAGACCCCGGAGAGCTTCTTCCCCGGATTCTGGGAAGGCACCGGCTGGGGGTACGGCGTCGCGGTGCAGACCTCAGGTCCACACCGGGGTCGTTACGGCTGGTCGGGCGGTCTGGGCACGGACTTCTTCGTCGATCCGGACGGGTCCTTCGGAATCGTGATGGCCCAGGTCGAGATGGACGCCGAGATGTTCGTGCTGTTCGGCGACGTGATGGGCCTGCTGGACTAGGCGGAGCGTCGCCTGGCTCGCGCTCGGCGGCTGACCAGCGTGGCGGCATACACGATGGCGATGGACGCGAACGCTGCCAACGCCAGCGGTGAGCCGGCAGCCGCGGCGAGACCGGCCTGCCACACCGCGAACCCGATGGTGGAGTAGATCAGCGCCCAGGCCGCAGCGCCGGGGAGTTGGGCTGCGGTGAACCACGGCCAACGGATCCTCATGACCCCGGCCGCGGCGAGGACCAGCGTCTGGAAACCCACCGTGAGGTAGCACAGCGGCACCACAACCAGCCCCCACCGCGTCAGGGACCGTCGGCCTCGGGCCAAGCCCTCACCCTGGAGCCAAGCATGCACGCGGGCCTGCCATCCCTGACGCGGACGAGCGCGGGCCAGGGCTCCTTCGGTGACGGCGCGGGCAATCCAGTAGGTCAGTTGGCCTCGCGCCACCGCGATGACGAACAGCACGCCAAAAGTGATGACGAACCCCTGGTCGTCCCACCACTGCGGCATGTCCGAATCATGACACGACGCGGCGTAGGAGTAGTGGTGCCAGCCGAAGCGCCAAAGCGCGACCCGTGCGGCAGACTGGTGCGCATGCCTCAAGCGGACGTCACGACCCTCGTCATCTTCGGAGCATCGGGTGATCTCACCAGTCGCCTCCTGCTGCCCGGTCTCGGCTCGTTGCTGGCCGTGGAGCCCGAGCGGCGGGTCAGGGTGGTCGGAGCAGACCGGGCCGAGCTCAGCACCCAGGACTGGCACGACAAGATCAGCACGGCGATGCAGGGTGAGGAGTGCCCCCAGGATCGGGTCTCGGACCTGCTGAGCACCGCGGACTACGTGCAGGCCGACCTCCTCGACGCCGATCAGTTGCGCTCGCTCATCGAGAAGCAGGAGGGCCCGCTGGTGCTGTACTTCGCGCTTCCTCCGCAGGTCAGCGTGAAGCTCTGTGCGCTCCTGGAGGACATCGACCTTCCCGAGGGCACGCGCCTCGCCCTGGAGAAGCCGTTCGGCCACGACCTCGACAGCGCTCGCACACTCAACCGCCAACTCCTACGGGTGGTCCCGGAGGAGCACATCCACCGGGTCGACCACTTCCTCGGGGTCAACACCGTGCTCAACCTCATCGGCATCCGGTTCGCCAACCGGCTGCTGCAACCGCTGTGGTCCGGCGACCACATCGAGTCCGTCGACATCATGTACGACGAGACGTTGGCGCTGGAGGGGCGCGCCGGCTACTACGACAAGGCGGGCGCGCTGGTCGACATGCTGCAGTCCCACCTGCTGCAGATTCTGGCGCTGTTCGCCATGGAGGCCCCCTCCGCCCTGACCAGCGTCGAGGTGCAGGCACTGAAGGCTCAGGTGCTGCGGGCCACGCATGTCTGGCAGGACGATCCGGTCACCTCATCGCGGCGGGCGCGCTACACCGCCGGGAACGTGGGGGATCACGACGTGCCGGACTACGCTTCCGAGGAAGGCGTCGATCCCGCCCAGGAGACGGAGACCCTCGCGCAGGTGAGGCTCACGGTGCAGAACGCCCGGTGGGCCGGGGTGCCGTTCCGACTGCGGAGCGGGAAGGCTCTGGGAGATCTGTCGAAGCGCATCGTGGTGAAGTTCAAGGCGCCCGCCCACGTGCCCACCGGCCTGCGCGACGTGCCCGATCCCGACCGACTGATCCTCGACCTCAAGCCCGGAGCGGTCCGCCTGGAGCTGTCGATGAACGCTGAGGGTGACCCCTTCCACCTGGAGCAGAAGGAGCTTCGGGCCGAGCTCGGCAAGGCGCGGATGCTTCCGTACGGTGAAGTCCTGGCCGGTATCTTCGACGGCGACGCGCTGTTGTCGATCCGGGGTGATGTCGCCGAGGAGTGCTGGCGGATCATGACGCCGGTGCTCGCCGCCTGGCGTGAGGACGCCGTCTCGCTGGACACCTACCCGGCTGGAAGTGCCGGCCCTTCGAGCTGGCAGGACTAGCGCGAGGCAGCACTCCTGCCCGCGACAGGTCACTGTTGACGCGCGCGCAGAGCGCATGAGTGCACGGAACGTGCCATCAGTTCGAGCCTGAGGCTGCCACGATGTGGACATGACCGAAGTCCTCATCATCTCCGCCACCATCTTCGGCTTCGCGCTCGTATCGAAGCGGCTGTCGATGTCGCCGATCACCGGTCCGATGGTCTTCACCACGGTGGGGCTGTTGGTGGGCAACGCCGGGGTCGGCTGGTTCGGGACGAGTCTGGATGGTGAGGCACTGTCCATCATCGTGGAGACGACCTTGGTGTTGGTGCTGTTCACCGACGCCATCAGGATCAACGTCCGCGCACTGCGCAGGGATGTGTCGATCCCCATCCGACTGCTGGGCATCGGTCTGCCGCTCACCATCGTCACCGGCACCGTGGTGGCCACGCTGATCTTTCCGTCGCTCTCCTGGGCCGAAGCGCTCCTGCTCGCTGCGGTGTTGTCGCCCACCGACGCCGCCCTGGGGCAGTCAGTGGTCAGTGACACCCGGCTTCCCGCGCGCGTCCGGCAGAGCCTCAACGTCGAGAGCGGGCTCAACGACGGCATCATGGTGCCGGTGGTCACGGTCGCGATCGCCCTGTCGGTCAGCCAGGAGGGGGGCTCGCAGGGATGGGTGGCGTTCGCCGGTGAGCAGATCGGGTTCGGCGTCATCTGCGGGGTGAGCGCGGGCGCGCTCGGGGGTCTCGTGCTGGACCGGTTCGTCTCGGCGGGGCGGATCGAGGGGGTATATCGACAGCTCGCCACGGTGGCTATCGCTGCGCTCGCGTACGCGTCGGCTCAGATCGTCGGGGGCAACGGTTTCGTGGCGGCCTTCACCGCCGGGCTGGTCTTCGGGGTCGTCGCGCGGCAGCAGTGCTCCGACGTGCAGGACTTCACGCAGGATGAGGGCGACCTCCTCACCGCGATCACCTTCATCCTGTTCGGAGCGGTGATCGCCGGGCCGTTGGTGAGTGAGATGTCGTGGTCGATCGCTCTGTACGTCGTGCTGAGCCTGACCGTGGTGCGCATGGTGCCCGTCGCTCTGGCTCTGATCGGCTCTGGGACTCTCGCTCAGACGCGACTGTTTCTGGGGTGGTTCGGCCCGCGAGGACTGGCCTCGATCCTCTTCGCCCTCTTGGTGACGCAGGAGGTCGACGGCCCCGGTGCCCAGATGATCTTCACGGTGGCGACCTGGACGGTGCTGGTCAGCGTGTACGCCCACGGGACCAGCGCCGGTCCCTGGGCCGCCCGGTTGGGCGCTCGACTAGCCGCGATGTCGCACAGCCAAGCGGAGAACCAGCCGACCCCGGCCCATCCGACCCGGCGCCACCTGCCCTAGACGCAGGACGGTGCGGCCGTTTCGGGACGGCCCACACCGCTCAGGGTCGCGTCAGGGTGAACCCGGGTACCGTTGTCGGGCGGATCGGCATACCGTCAGGTCATGAAGTCATCGACCCTGTCTCGTCCGCAGCACAACAAGATCATCGCCGGCGTGTGTGCTGGCCTGGGCCAGCGGTTCGGGATGAGCGCCACGGTGGTGCGCATCCTGGCCGTGTTGTCCTGCCTGTTGCCCGGCCCGCAGTTCATCGCCTACATCGTGCTGTGGATCATCATGCCCAAGAGCGACTGAGGAGGAGGCGCTACGGCGTCTCGTCGCCCCAGGGCATGTCGCGGATGATCTGGCCGGGACGGGCCACGAGATAGAAGAAGCTCATCGAAGCGACGCTGCACGTGACCATGATCGTGGCCATGGGCACCGCGCTGGTGGCGTCGAAGGCGCCGGAGATCGGGGAGATCAGCGCCCCGAAGGCGAAGTTGCTCGCGCCCAGCACCGCGGCCGCAGCCCCGGCGCGCATCCCGTGCTCGTTCAGCGCGATGACCGGGCTGTTCGGCATCACAAAACCCACGGTGCCCATCACCATCACGACGCCGGCCACGATCGGCCAAACGCCGAGGTCGAGCAGCGACACCGCGAGCAACGAGGACGTCACGAGCACCATGAACGGCAAGGCGACCATCATGATGCGGGCCGGGTGAATGCGCTTCACGAGGGAGCCGTTGATCTGGCTGGTCACCGTCAAGGAGCCGGCGCCTGCGGCGAACACCAAGGCGTACTGCTGCACGCTCATGCCGTAGAGCTCCTGGAAGATGAAGGTGGCGCTGGAGATGTAGGCGAACAGCGACCCCATCGCGGTGCAGGCGGTCAGCACGAGCCCGACGTAGCGACGGTCCCGCAGCAGCACGCCGTAGGACGCGAACGCGGGCCGTGGCCCAGCAGCGGTGCGACGGTTCATCGGCAGCGTCTCGCGCAAGCGGAAGAACGACAGCGCGACGAGGACCAGGCCGAATGCGGCCAGACCCCAGAAGATGCTGCGCCACGGCCAGAAGTGCAGGAACTGTGCGCCGAGAGTCGGGGCCAGAATCGGGGCGACGCCCACGATCAGGAACAGACGCGAGATGAAGGTGGCCATCCGGGAGCCGCTGTAGAGATCACGCACCATGGCCTGGCTGAGCACCATGCCGGAGGCTGCGGTGAAGCCCTGCACGAAACGCAGCAGGAGCAACGTCTCGATGGTGCTGGTGAGCGCGATGGCCACCGAGGCCACGACATACACACTGAGGGCGGTGAGCAGAGGGATACGTCGACCGACGTTGTCTGAAATGGCGCCGATCGTCAGTTGACCGGTGGCCAGGCCGACCAACGTGGCGGTGAGCGTGAGCTGCACCACGGCTTCGGTCGTGCCCAGATCGGTCACGACCGTCGGGAAGGCTGCCAGGTACATGTCGATCGTCAGAGGACCGATCGCGACCAGGGCCCCGAACAGCAGCAGACGGGCGAGCATGGACTGCTCCCGCGTCTGCTGTTGTGGGGGTGTGTCGAGCTCCGGAGAGGCTTCGTCCACCGGTCGAGTCAAAGGTTCACGCAAAGTCACTCTGGTGCCAATGCCGTAACAGGGGTCCCGCATTCCGTGATGTCTGTCACGGGTGACATCTCAGGTGTGACGTCGACCGCCGTGGCCGGCTCCTCGTCCAGCTTCACGGCTACGACACCGGTCAGGATGACGGCCCCGCCCAGGAGCTGGATGAGTCCGGGCAGCTGCCCGAGCAGGAGCCAGGCGAACAGCACGGCGAACAGGACCTCAGTCAGGCCGAAGAAGGACGCCATCTTCGATCCGATGGCGCGTGTCGCGATGACGCCCAAGCCGTAGGCGACGGCTGCGGCTGCTACGCCCATCCCGAGCAGGCTCACCCAGAATGGCATCACCGTGCCGGCCAGTCTCACCTCAGCGGTGCTCCACTCCCAGTCGGCCAAACCGACCCACCCGGCCACGACGAGGGCGACGGTGCCCAGCATCAGCCCACCGGTCGCAATCGCCAGCGGTGGGACGTCGTGGCTGTCGTCGGCCGAGACGATGAAGTATGCGGCCAGGCCGACGGCGGCCAGCATGCCCCACAGGACGCCGATGAGGCTGATCGAGCCGACCCCGAAGACGTCGAGGACCAAGGCCAATCCGGCGACCGCGAGAGCGATGCCCACCCAGGTCAGGGTGCGCGGACGTTGGCCGTGCCGTGCCCAGAGCCACAGCACGACGAGCAGGATCCCGAGGTATTCCAGCATCAGGGCGACGCCGACCGGGATGTGTTGCACTGCCTGGTAGAACGCGACCTGGGCGACGCCGACCCCGAAGACCCCGAAGAGGAGCACCGAGGACCATCCGTGACGCAGGGTGTGCCACCGACCGCGCATCACCAGCGCGGCGGGAAGCGCCAGGACGAGGGAGCCGATGGCGACCCTGACCGCTACGGCAGCGACCGGGCTCCACCCCGTGTCCAGCAAGGACTTGCCGAAGGACCCCGCGGTGCCGAAGGCGGCCGCGGAGATGAGAGCAAGAGCGAATCCTTGGTGGGTCGAGGGCGTGCGGGTAGCGGTCATCGTGCCTCCTTCAAAGGGTGTGCGGGGATTCCCGTCAGGTGTCAATCGAGTTACACTCATGACGATACGCTTGAGATTCGTCAGGAGTCAACATGGTCTTTGCCCATGACACCGAAGAGGCGCTGATCGCGGCAGCGGGGTTGGTCAACACCGCCGTGGAGCCGGACACGCTGTTGACCACACAGGACCTCGAGGCCTTCTACGTCGAGGCTGGATGGAAGGGTCATCACGCTGGCGATGCGGCCGAGCTTCGTGACGTCCGCGCCCTGCGGCCGACCTTGCGCCGGATGTGGCTAGCCCCCGAGTTGGAGCAGGTCGAGTGCGTCAACAGCCTGCTCTGCGAGGCCCAGGCCCTGCCACAGCTCGTGCGCCACGACGAGTTCGACTGGCACCTGCACGCGACCACCACGGACCAGCCGCTGGCCACGCGGATGGCGGTGGAGGCTGCGATGGCGCTGGTCGACGTGTTGCGTATGGGAGAGCAGGAACGGCTCAAGATGTGTGAGGCGACGGGGTGCGAGCACATTTTCGCCGACCTGTCCCGCAACCGCTCGCGGCGGTACTGCAGCGTGGCCTGCAGCAATAGGATGGCCGCTGCGGCCTATCGTGACCGCAAGAGCGACGCTGACGGCGACGAGTCGTCGACGCCCGACCGTGGATCCCCGAACGAGAAGGAGCAGTGACTATGCCGTCGCCCCGGTGGTCGCTCGAGACCCAGGCCGTCGCGCTTGGCCGACCTCCGCATGAGTCGGGTCAGCCCGTGAACGAGCCGATCACACTGACCTCGACCTACCGGGCAGGTGCCGACCTCAGCTACGCCCGAGTGGGCAACCCCACCTGGAGCGCGTTCGAGCAGGCTGTCGGCGGGCTGGAAGGGGGGCACGCGTTGGCTTTCGCCTCGGGTATGGCCTCGATCTCGGCCGTGCTCTCGCTGGTGCCGCACGCGGGGGTGGTGGTCGCCCCGCACCACGCCTACAGCGGGACGACCGGACTGCTGGCTGACCTGTCTGCCTCCGGGGCCATCACGGTGCGGCGCGTCGACATCTCCGACAGTGACGAGGTCTTGGCCGCGTTGGCGCTGGAGCCCACCGCGGATCTGCTCATCGCCGAGTCACCCACCAACCCGATGCTCGAGGTGGCCGACCTGTCGGCCGTCGTCGCGGCGGGCCATGACGTCGGGGCGTTGGTCATGGTGGACAACACCTTCGCCACCCCGTTGCTACAGAGGCCGTTGGAGGACGGTGCCGACATCGTCATCCACTCGGCCACCAAATACCTCTCGGGACACTCCGACGTCCTGCTCGGCGTGGCGATCACCGCCGATACCGAGGCTGGACGTGAGCTCGGTGAGCGCCTCCATGCTCACCGGACGAGCCGAGGCGCCATCCCAGGACCGATGGAGGTCTGGCTGGCGCTGCGCGGTCTGCGGACCCTGGCGGTGCGGACCGAGCGCAGTGGGGCCACCGCGGCCGTGCTGTCCCGGCGGCTGGCCGAGCACTCGGCGGTCTCGCGTGTGCGATATCCGGGATGGGGGTCGATCGTGGCCATCGAAGTTGCGGCGACCGGGGGACGGTCCGCGGCCGAGTCCGCTGAGGCGGTCTGTGAGGCGACCCTGCTGTGGACCCACTCGACAAGCCTGGGTGGAGTGGAGTCGCAGATCGAGCGGCGACGTCGTCACGGTGCTGAGGTCGAGACAGTGCCGGACAACCTGCTGCGGCTCTCGGTCGGCATCGAGTCCCTCGATGACCTGTGGCAGGACCTGAGCTCGGCGCTCGACGCGATCTAGCCCGCCTCGCCATGAGAGATGGCAGGATCGAGCCATGACGATGTATGCGGTCCGCTACACCTACTCCGACGACACCGCTGGTCGCGATGAGCACCGCCCGGCGCACCGTGACTTCCTCGCCGACCTGGGCGCCGACGGGACCCTGCTCCTGAGTGGACCCTTCCCGGACGCGGAGCCGGCGGGGGCGCTGTTG
>JBASAN010000265.1:0-12815 GCA_049650625.1 Ornithinimicrobium sp. | reverse complement strand
CGAGGAGCTGACGGCGGCGGTCGGCATACTCTCGCCGTTCGGCAGCGTGCACTCCTACGTGTGCGACGTCGGTGACCGCGCTCAGGTCGGCCAGATGATCGCCAGCATCGAGGCCGACCTCGGATCGGTCGATGTGCTGGTCACCGTGGCCGGGGTGATCCAGGTCGGGCCGGCGCAGTCGGTGACCTTGGAGCATTTCGACGAGGCGATCTCCACGATGCTCTGGGGTCCGGTGCAGCTGGCCTGGGCGGTCTTGCCTGGTATGCGGGAGCGAGGCAAGGGGCGCATCGGCACCGTGGCTTCGATCGGCGGGACCGTGGCACCACCGCACCTGCTGCCGTACGCCACCGCCAAGTTTGCGGCGGTGGGCTTCTCCGAAGGACTATCGGCCGAGCTGTCCGGCACCGGAGTGACCTCGACGACCGTCATCCCGGGCCTGATGCGCACCGGCTCCCACGAGCGCGCGCTGTTCACCGGTGACGCCGCGCAGGAGTACGCCTGGTTCGCGCCCGCAGCCTCGCTGCCCATGCTCTCGATGGGGGCTCACCGGGCCGCAGCGAAGATCGTCGACGGGGTGCTCGCCGGGCGGCCCCACGTGGGACTCACTCCGCTGACTCACGTGGGGATGCGCGTGCACGGTCTAGCCCCCTCGACCACCGTGCGGGCGCTGGGCCTCGTCAACAGGCTGCTGCCGTCCGCCCCCACGGAGCCGGCACCGGCAACGATCAGCGGGCGAGCGGCGGCTGTGGCCTTGAACTCCCGAATAGTCGCCGGACTCACCGCGCTGGGGTCACGGGCCGCCCGTCGGTACAACCAGCGCACGGGCTGAACGGGCCAGGCGTACCCTCAGGGGTGTGCTAGCTGCCCCGAACCGGCGTATCCGCGTAGCCCTGGCCGATGACTACGAGGTGGTGGTGCGTGGTCTGGAGGGGATGCTCGTTCCCTTTGCGGACCGCATCCGTGTGGTTGAACTCGACGTCAACGAACTGCCCCACGAGCCTGTCGATATCACGTTGTACGACACTTTCGCCCGGCCCCAGGTCACCGACGCGACCATCGACACCTTGCTGAACCACAAGCCCAGTGGCTCGGTCGTCGTCTTCACGTGGAACATCGACCCGGCCCTGGCCGCCGTAGCCAGATCGAAGGGCCTGCGCGGCTATCTCTCCAAGGCCATGGACGGCGAGATGCTGGTCGCTGCGCTGGAGCGGGTCTACGCCGGGGAGGTGGTCTTCAAGACGGAGCCGCTCCCGCTGGGGTCGCAGTGGCCCGGCCAGCCGGACTGGCCCGCGCGGTCCGAAGGTCTGACCGCCCGCGAGTCCGAGGTGGTCTCGCTGATCACCCAGGGCTTCAGCAACCAGGAGATCGCGGACCGGACCTACCTGAGCATCAACTCGGTGAAGACTTACATTCGTTCGGCCTACCGGCGCATGGGGGTCACCAGCCGCAGTCAGGCGGTGATCTGGGGAGTGCACCACGGCCTGCTGCCCGACCGAGGACAACGCGCCCGGCACGGAGAGGCCCCCTGACCCGATCAGCCCGGAGAGGTCAACCCTCGAGGTTGACGATCTCGTTGTCGCCCACGTCGGGAGTACCGCCGCTCAGCTTGGCCTTCACCATGGACAGTGCCGTGACGATAGTGCCCGGGGAGTCCCAGTACTCCGCCGATTCCGTGTGCACGCGGATCAGCACGATGCTGGCGTCTCGCGGGCCAGCGGTGAACCACGACTCCACGAACGGGTTCCACAGCTCTTCCTTCTTGTCCGGGTCGTCGACGATGTCGGCCTGGCCCTTGAGCGAGACCCACGCCGAGTCGTCCGCGCATGCCACGTTGACCTGGGGGTTGGCGCTCACGTTGACCACCTTCGGCGCGTCAGCCTCACTGAAGAACCACAGATCTCCGTCGAACTCGACCTCTTGCAGCGCCATGGGCCGACTCACCAACCCGCCGTCCTGGTCGACCGAGGTCAGCATCGCCACGCGCACGTCCTTGATCAGCGACCGGACCTTCGCCAGGGCGTCGTCGTCGAAGTTGTCGTGGTCGGGGTGCGTCGATGCAGTCATCTCACCAGGTTAAGCCGTGCTGGACCAGGTCGCACTCCGTCTGCAGCCGGTCCACCGAGTCCAGCGGACGGCTCTGCGGGGCCGGCAGCCCCAACGCCGCGCAACACTCACACAGGACGTCGTCGTAGGCCAAGCCGAGAGCCCTCAGCCTCATCATCTTGTTCGGGGCGTCGGAGGTGTCGAGGCGGTCGAAGTCGCGCTCCAAACGGGTCAGGTCGGCCAGCAGCTTCTCCACGGACTGGCCTCTTCTCGGCATCGTGGCCACGAACCCCGCGCTCGGTGTCACCTTCGTGGGGCGGCTCCGGGCCCGAAGGCGCACTCGGCGGTGCACCCAGGCGAGCACCGGAGACAGCAGGCATACGATCCACAACGCCAGCAACCAGTCCATCGGACCACTCCCTTGTCAGTCCAGTCCGCTCATCGTAGCGAGCCCGGGTTGCTGGCGTACCTGGGGACCGAGCACTAGTCACCCCAACAGTTGCGCACTCCGAATGCGACGTCCTGCGAGCTCACTCCAGGCGCTGGATCTCCGGTGATGAGCTCCACCCCGGTGTCGAGGAACCCGCTAGGGGTGGCCCCCCCGCGGACTTCGTCGGCGATGGCGCTGACTCCCTTGCGGGCCATGTTTTCGGGGAACTGTTGGGCGGTCGCGTCGATATCGCCGGGCCGCACCCCGTTCTTGATGGCCTCGCAACCGCCATCGACCGAGACGACCACGACGTCATCGAGGCTCTTGTCAGCGTCGCTGAGCGCCTCCAGGGCACCGAAGGCAGCCGGCTCATTGACCGTGTAGACGACGTTGATGTCGGGGCTCTCGGACAGGAGGTCCGCCATCGCGGTCTTGGCCAGCTCCCGGTTGCCCTCGGTGTCAGCCGACCCCACGACCTGCGGGTCTTCCGCGCCGACGCCGAACCCCTCCAGGAAGCCCTCGGCCCGCAGCTCTCCCGAGCTGATCCCGGGGGCCAGGTTGAGCATGGCCACCTGGGGGTCGAGGCCCAGCTCGTTGACCTTGGCGGCGGCGTACCGACCGATGAGCTCGCCTGCGCGCAGATTGTCGGTGGCGTAGAAGGCATCGACGGCGGACTGAGGCTGCACCGGGGTGTCGACCGCGATGACGGTGACCCCGGCCTCCCGGGCGGCCTCGATGGCCGGCACGAGCTCGGTGGAGTCGGTCGGGGCGATCAGGATGCCGTCCGCCCCCTCCTCGACCATGGCTTCGATGGCCGTGACCTGGCTGTCGACGTCGACGTCGCTCTCACCGGTCTCGGTGAGCAGAGTGACGTCTTGAGCCGATGCCGTGTCCTCGGCCACCTCCCGCATGGTGACCCAGTAGGGGTTGTCCTCCTGTTTCGTGATCAACCCCACGGTGACGGGCTCCTCGTCCTGCCCGCTGCAGGCCGTGAGAACGGTAAGGCTGAGAACGGTCGCCCCGAGCAGCGCCCGATGGGGTCGACGGTGGGTGTGCAAGGTGTGCATGGTCGTGCCTTCCTAGGAGCTCGTGGAGCCGGAGGGCCCGGGTTCGTGGAACGTGCCGACAGGGGGAGGATCACCATGTCCACCGTCGTGAGAGGTGCGCAGGTCGAAGACCGCATAGGCCGCGACCAGTGCCAGGCAGATCCCCGGCACGACGTACCCGAGGGCGGGACTGGCGACGTCCATGACCAAGGCGTGGACCATGGGCAGCAGCGCGCCCCCCAGGATGGCCATGACGAGACCTGCCGCACCGAACTTGGCGTCCTCACCCAGACCCTGGAGAGAAACCCCGTAGATGGTGGGAAACATCAACGACAGCGACGCCGAGATCGCGACGACCGCGAGCAGCCCCACGATGTTCAGCGAGAACATCGCCACCAGGCAGCAGGCCACCCCGAAGAGCGCCATGACCAGCAACAGCAGGGTGGGGCGGAAGATCCCGAGCAACCAGACCATGACGAACCGCGACACCAGGAACACGATGAGGCTGGCCTGCAGATACCACCCCGCGCTGCCCTTGGAGACCCCCACCACGTCGGTGGCATAGAGGATGGTGAACGTCCACACACACGTCTGCGCTGCGACGTTGAAGAACTGCGCCGCCACTCCATACCGGTAGTGCCGGTTCTTCCACAGGCGGCCCGCCACGTTGCCACTGGGGACGATGCCGGAGTCCGGCGCCGGCGGCACCGGAATCTTGCGCACCGCGATGAGGATCCAGATGACGATGAGCAGCGCCGCGATCCCCAGGTATGGCGTGAGCACCAAGGCGAGGTCGTCCTTCTGGCTCGCCAGTAGCTCATCCGGAGTCATGATCGTCTTGGCGGCCTCGGACGTCAGCGCCGGCAGGATGAAGATGGCTCCCAGAGCCACCCCGATGTTGGCGCCGACCGGGTTGAACGCCTGCGCCAGGTTGAGCCGCTGTGTGGCGGTCTCCTCAGAGCCCAGGGCGATGACGAAGGGGTTGGCGGACGTCTCCAGGATCGACAGCCCTGCGGCGAGGGTGAACAGGGCCAGCAGGAAGAACTCGTACTGCAGCAGCGAGCTTGCGGGGAGGAAGAGCAAACCGCCCACGGCCGCCAAGCCCAGACCGGTGAGCACCCCGGCCTTGTAGCCGAACCGGCTCGTGATGAATGCGGCCGGCAAGGCCAGCAGGAAGTAGGCGCCGTAGTAGGCGAACTGGACCAACGAGGACTGGAAGTTGGTCATGTCGAAGATGCCGCGGAAGACCCCGACGAGGATGTCCGTCAGGTTGGCCGCGATCCCCCAGGCCGCGAAGCACAGCACCAGCAGTACGAACGGAAGCACCAGGTGCTTCTCGACGATGCGACTCTTGCCCGGCTGCCCGGTGGTCGTCTCCGAAGTGTCAGTGGCCACCCGCGACACCGCCTTCGACACTCGGGGAGTCCGGAACTTCGGCGAGATCCGAGCACCCGAGAGATGTCTGCCCGCAGGACACTCCCGGTCTGCCGGGTCGGCCGTCTATGTGGATGGTGGCCCTCATGAACTGCTCCTCATGAACGGAACGCCGTCCCCGTCAGACAACGTTGTCACGAGGAGTATCGCCACACGTCGTGAGCCTGTCAACCCTGACGATTGTGTGTCGTCCCCATCTGGTAGAACCATTACGTCATGGTCGACCCCACCCCCACCCTTCCGGCGCGCGCCACGATGCGCGACGTCGCGGCTTTGGCGGGTGTCGGCTTCAAGACCGTCTCGCGAGTGGTCAACCAAGAGACGGGTGTCTCTCCGGACACTCGTCGGCGCGTGCAACGCGCCGTGGTGGAGCTCGACTACCGGCACAACCTGGTTGCTCGCAACCTGCGCAGCGGCAGCAACCGCACGGGCATGATCGGCGCGCTCGTCCAGGACGTCAGCAACAACTACTCCGCCACGCTGCTGCGGGCCATCGAAGACGCCGCGGACGAACGCGGAGCCGCCGTATTGGCGGCCAGCCTGGACGAGCAGGTCGACCGGGAGCGCGACCGGGTCCAAGCCCTCGTCGGCCGTCGGGTCGACGGCTTGGTGCTGATGCCGGCCGCTCGCCGCCACGAGTACCTGCTCAGCGAACGCCGGGCGGGTATGCCGATTGTCTTCGTCGACCGCCACCCCCACGGCATCGACGTCGACTCGGTGACCGTGGACAACAGTGCCGGGGCCCGGGCCGGGGTGCAGCACATGCTCGCCCGGGGTCACCGACGCATCGCACTGCTGGCGGACCTGGTGCGCATCGAAACCGCCGAGCTGCGGGTCCGTGGCTATCACCAGGCGGTGATCGCAGCAGGTCTCACGCTCGACCCCGCCTTGATGCGCACCGACCTGCACGACGTCGCCGCTTCGGCAGCGGCTATGCGCGAACTGTTGGACCTCCCTGACCCACCGACCGCGGTCTTCGCGACCCGCAACGTCACCGCCATCGGTGCGCTCCAGGTCATTCGAGAGCGTGGACTGCAAGGGTCGTTGGCTCTGGTCGGCTTCGATGACTTCCCGATGGCGGACCTCACGGACCCCCCGCTGACGGTCATCGAGCAGGACATCCGGGCGATCGGGGCGCAGGCAGCATCGCGGCTATGGTCGCGCCTCGATGGTGACAGCTCTCCAGCGGTTCACGCTGTCGTGCCCTACCGCCTCATCCAACGAGGCTCGGGGGAGATCCCGCCGCCGTGAGCGACGGCATACCTCATCGCGACCCGGTCGGACCGACGTCTTGGGCCCGAATATGCTCCAGGAACAGCTCGGCGGAGGGCAACATTCGACGGTCGGTGGGCCACGTCACCCCGATGTCGTAGGTCGCACCCTCGTCCGTGATGGACAGCGAGCGAGGTGCCTCTGGACCCAGGTCGGCGGTCAGCAGCGTGGAGGCCGGGACCACAGCCACGCCCAGCCCCGCCGCGACGTAGCCGTGCACCATGGACAGTTCGTCACACTCGAACGCAACCCGGGGCTCGAAACCGGCAGAGCGGCAGAGGTCCTCACTCATCTGTCGCAGACGCGAGGTGGGGAGAAGGGTGATGAAGGGCTCGTCGACCACGTCGAAGAGCGCAACGGACTTCCGGCCCGCTAGCCGATGACTGGGTCCCAGCGCCAGGACCAATGGCTCGCGGGCCAACCGTTGCCATTCGAACCACAGTCCGGGGGGCCTCAGCGTGGAGAGCTCGAGGTCGATATCGCCCCTGGCACGCACCGCGGTGACCGTCTCGTCCCGCTTCGGCCTCAGGTCGAAACGGACCTGAGGGTAGGTGGCGCGGAAGCTACCCAGAAGTCGGGGCAGCACCCGGCGACCCAAGAAGGGCTCGAACGACAGGGTGACCATGCCGGTCTCGGGCGCAATGATCTGCTGGACGGCCGCAACTCCGTCGTCGACATGGTGGATGACCTGGTCCACGTGGTGTTTGAACGCAGCCCCGGCGTGGGTCAGTCGCAGGAGGCGCCCCGAGCGTCGAAACAGGGACGCACCGACTTCAGCTTCGAGTCGAGCCAGGGCCCTGGACACTCCCGACTGGGAGGTGCGCTCCATCTCACTCACTTCAGTCACCGTCGCCCCGTCCGCGACCTCTTGAAACCAGCGCAGCACCTGTGTGTCCATACTCATGACGCTAGTGCATGATTCCTATCTAAACTAGTCATTGGACGCATGGCTCTGCGTTCTGGAGACTTGGTCCATGACCACAGCAACCCAGAACCGCACCACCACCAGCACGACCACCCCGATTGCTGCTCCGGTTGCGCCTGCTCCCCGACGCTCCGTCCTGCAGGTCATCCGCGACCGCCAGGCCGCCCGGAGCGACCTGTCCCGCGCCATCGCCGCCTACCCCGCGACTCGCAGCGCTGCCGTCGTCACCCTTCCGCAGCGCTAGCTCGCAACGTTCCCGATCTCACTGCCTCGAGGTAGGGCGCTAGCACGTCCACCTCACCCGGCGTGCCGCTGTGACCTAGCATCGGGCAGGTGCTAGCGAGTGGACCCAACCCGGCGGCCCAGCCGATCAACCTGCCCGACGTGACCTGGCAGGCTGTGGCGGTGGGCGTGGGGGCCCTGTTGGCCTTCGTGGTGGTCAGCTGGGTCGTCCGGTGGATCGTGGTCGGCCTCCTGACCTGGCGCAAACGCGGTCCGAGCGCGGTCTCCGTCTTCGGCCTTCTCGCACAGTGGCTGGTCATCCTGCTCGGGCTCGGGGTAGCGCTGACCATCGTCTTTCCCTCCGTGCGACCCGTGGACGTCCTCGGCGGTCTGGGCGTCATCTCCATTGCTGCTGGTATCGCCTTCCAGACGGTCCTGGGCAACATGTTCGCCGGGATCATGATCCTGTCGCGAGGCCGCTTCCGGGTCGGGGACCAGATCGGGGTCCGCGAAGTCCGCGGGACAGTCACCGGCATCTCGCTCAACAGCACGACGGTGCGGACCTTCGACGGCCGGCAGGTGCTGATCCCCAACCAGATCATGCACTCGGACATGGTCACTGTGCAGACCGGGTACGAACGGGTGCGCACCAGCGTCGAGGTTCAGATCGACGCCGCAGCCGACCCTGCCCGGGCCCGACGCATCGCCATCGAGGCCATGCAGTCGGTGCCCGCTGTCTCCGGCGACCCCCTCCCACAAGCGCTGCTGACCACGCTGGACAAGGGAGCGCTGACGTTGGAGCTGCGCTTCTGGTCCGGGGCGCGACAGTTGGAGACGCGAGAGGCCCAGGACGCTGTGATCGAGGCCGTGCTCTCCGCGTTCGTGGACACCGGAGTGCGGTTGGCGGACGAGATTCAGACGATTGAGGCCGGGCCGGACGTGTTGGCAGCCCTCACCAAGGCGAGACACGAGAAAATCGCCGAGCCGCACGACATTACGTGAGGCTCGGCGACTTTCGCGTGAGTCGCAGGCTTCGGGGCTACAGGCCGGCCACTCGATCCTCAGGAGCCACCAGACCGGGGTTGGCGCCCATGAAGTCCACGAGGTTCTTGAAGTCCTCTGGGCCTCCGAGCAGGTTGGTGCCGTCGGTGAAGGCGGTGAACGAGTCGCCACCCTCGGCCAGGAAGTTCAGCGTCGAAACCCGGTAGGTGGTGCCGTCTTCCAACGGCACGCCGTCGAGCTCCATCTCGCTGACCTTCGACCCCTGGGGCTGCGTGTCGTCCCAGGTGTAGGTGAAGCCATCGGAGACCCCGAGAGCCAGATACTGACGCCCACGGGTCGGATCGAACTGCTGCTCCAAGACCGCCTTGATGTCCGATCCCGTCATGTCGATGGAGACCAGGATATTGCCGAAGGGCAGCACGCTGAACGCCTCCGCGTAGGTCACCTCACCCGGCTGCTCCCCATTGGTGATCTGGTCCACCAGCAGGTCAGCGCGGACTCCACCGACGTTCGTGAAGGAGATCTCCGCATTGCCCTGGTCCGGGCCTTCCGTCCCGTAGAGGATCGAGTCCGCGACCAGATTGGCCAGCGGCGTCTCGATGCCACGGTCACCGCCGGCGCTCCCGGTGATGTCTTCGGCCAGCGTGCCGACGACCTCCGCTCCCACGACATCCCCCTTGTCCTTCCACTTGGTGATGAGGGCATCCATGGTGGGGTCGGTGACGTTCTGCAGCACCAGGTTGTTGACCGACGCGGTGTCCTCGCGGACGACGTCGGTCGACGCCTGGCTGAGCACGACATCGGACTCGGTGACCACACGGCCGTACTGGTTGGCGCTGGTCACCAGACGCGAGTTGCCGTCAGGGTCCGGAATGTCACAGATATAGGGCTGATGCGTGTGCCCGGTGACCACCATGTCGATGGCCGGGTCCAGGTCCTCGGCGATGTCGACGATGGGTCCGGAGATGCCGTCGCACCCGCTGTAGCCACCGTCCTGGTAGCCGCCCTCGTGCAGCAGCACGACGATCGACTCCACGCCGTCAGCCTGTAGCTGGGCCGCTGAGGCATTGGCCGTCTCGACCTCGTCGAGGAAGTCGACGCTGGACACGCCAGCCGGGCTGACCAGGGTGGGCGTCGCCTCGAGAGTCATCCCGATGAAGCCGACCTCGACACCGCCGATGTCCTGGGTGTAGGTGCCGGGCAGCAACGTGTCGCCACCGTCTTTCTCCACCACGTTGGCCGACAGCCACGGGAAGTCCGCACCGGCATACGGCTCGTCCGGGAAGTAGCACCCGTCATCGGGGTGGCAGCCGCCATCCTGCATACGCAGCAGCTCGTCGGTGCCTTCGTCGAACTCGTGGTTGCCGACGCTGCTGACGTCGAGCCCCATCACGTTGAGGCTCTCCACTGACGGCTCGTCGTGGAAGATGCCGGACAGGAAGGGCGATCCACCGATGAGGTCACCGGCTGCCACCGTCATGCTCTGCTCGGGCAGGGACTTCGCCCGCAGGCCTTCCAGCGTCGTCGAAAGGTAGGTGGCACCGCCGACGGGGTTCTGATCCGGATCCTGCTCTTCGGTCAACGTCGCGCCACTGTCGACCTCGAGGTGACCGTGGTAGTCGTTGAAGGAGAGCAGCTGCAGATGGAGCTGGTCGATCCACTCCGGCAGAGCGGCGTCGAGGACGACCGCGTTGGCGTCGCTGACCGAAAGGGGCCCACCGAGCAGCGTCGCGCCTTGCGGCGACAGACGGTCCAGCGCGGTGATGGTGCTCGGCGGCGTCGTCTCCTTGGTCAACAGCAACGGCGCACCTTCGTATGCCGCCAGGGCCGATCCGGTGAGGGCGTCGGGATAGTTCTCACCCGTGGCGAGGTACGCCCGGTCGAGGTCCTTCTCGTAGGCACCACTGATGAGGGCCGCCGTGTCGTACCGGTTCTCACCGAAGACCCGGGTGGTAGCGGGAACGATGTCGGTGATCGCGGTCACGGTGGGGTCACTGACGGAGTTTGGGCCACCGAAGACCACGACGGTCTGCGGAGCCAGGTCAGTGAGTGCGTCTGCGGTCGCATCGCTCAGCTCCTCGCCGTCCGTGAGGAGGATCGGGGCACCTTCGCGGCCCGCCACGGCTCCACCGACCAGGGCGTCCGGGAAAGTCTCCCCGGTGGCGACGTAGACCGTGGGTAAGCCCTTCGGGAAGAGGGAGGCCAGCGCAGCCGACGTGCCGTAGCGGTTCTCGCCGGCATACCGGGTCACCGGGGCGTAGCTGCCCAGCTGGATCTCCTGCTCGTCGCTAATTCGTGACTCGCCACCCACGATCCTGATTTCTGTGGGATCGAGGTCACTGAGCGCATCCAGCGTGACCTGCGGAAGCCCAGCTTCCTCGGTCAGCAGGACCGGCGCGGCGGTGCCGGCACCGTCAGCCTGAGTCGAAGGCAGATCGTCGGCGCCAGCCGACTTGTCTGCACTCTTTTGGGCCGCGGCGATCGCACCCCGGGCCGTCAGCGCGTCCGGGAAGACCTCACCGGAGGCGATGTAGACCACATCCACGTCGCCCGAGTACTCCCGGGCCACCAGGGCTGCCGTCTCGTAGCGATCCGCACCGCCGATGCGCTCCGTGATGCCTTCGGGGAGCGCCGGGTCCGCGGCCGGGGCGGGAACGCCGACCTTCGGGACTGCGGGCCAGGGGGACGCGGTCTCCGTGACCTGGGCAGCGGCACTGGTGGCCGCCACCATGGTCAGGCCGGAGGCCAACGCGAGGACGCGCTTGCCGCCGTTCGGGCTTCGAAGTTTCACCGATACAACTCCTCGTGAGGTGGGCACGATCGGCTACCAGCCATTGCGCAGGCGCGATCGAAGGGCGGTTCTGCTCCGGCCAACCTAACCTGCACGCGGCAACCTGCCTATGGATAGGGCCTGTCCAGGTGATGAACTCGCAGTCGGTGCGCCCTCACGCGGCGCGGTGTTTGCGAGAATGTGCCTGTGGCACACACTCACGAGACACCGCCCACCCTGGCCATCATCGGCGCCGGCTCGGTGGGAGCGACGATGGCCTACACCGCGCTGGCCCGCGGAGTGGCCCGTCGTGTCGTCCTCTACGACATCGACACCACCAAGCTCGAAGCCGAAGAGCTGGACATCTCCCAAGGTCTGTCCTTCATGCGGCGCGGCGAGATCGTGGCCAGCGACGACATCGAGATCGTGCGCGGTGCGCGCATGGTGGTGGTGACAGCAGGAGCAAAGCAGAAGCCCGGGCAGAGCCGGATGGATCTCGCCGGGACCACCATCGCGTTAACCCGCACCTTGCTCCCTCAGCTCCTGGCGGTGGCTCCCGACGCGACATACATGATGGTGACGAACCCAGTCGATGTCGTGACCACGGCGGCGCTGCGGGTCACGGGACTGAACCCCCAGCAGCTGTTCGGATCCGGGACGGTCCTCGACTCCTCTCGGCTACGTCAGGAGCTGTCCGAACGGGTGGGCGTGGCCGTGCACAGCGTCCATGCCTATGTGGTCGGCGAGCACGGTGATACGGAGTTTCCGCTATGGAGCTCGGCCACAATCGGCGGGGTGCCGCTGCTGGACTGGCACAAGACCACGGGACGTCTGGACGATTTCGAACGCGCCGACATCGCCCAAGCGGTCATGGGCTCAGCGGGGAGGATCATCGCTGGGAAGGGCGCGACGAACTATGCGGTGGCCATGGCGTGCTGCTCCATCATCGACTCGGTGATGCGGGACGAGGGCCGGGTCATGCCGGTCTCGACGTGGCTCGACGAGTACTACGGGATCAGCAACGTCTGCCTGTCCGTGCCCACCGTGGTGGATAAGCACGGTGCTCATTGGCGTCTCCCGGCGTCGATGACCGAAGACGAGTTGATCCGACTGCGCAGTAGCGCCAACTCGATCAAGGAGATCGCGGCTACGTTCGGTCTCTAGGTGACCCTCGCGCTGAGGGATTGAGACTGCCTGCGCCCCTCGATCGCCGATCCCCCAACGGACCCACCCTTGTCGGTGGTCCCTTCTATAGTGGACGTATGTTCGATTCGGAGCCGGTGGGCGTGACCCGTGTGGGGGCGGGTGACGTGCTGGGCGGTGGGTGGGGGTCTGGGTACCGGGCACCGGGGGAGGTGTTGGCCGCGCACATCGGTGACGGGACCCGGGCGGTGGTGTTGGCTTCGACGGTGGCCCCGGTCACGCCCCGCCTCAGCAGTGGTGAGGTGGCTGCGGGGTTGGAGGGTGTCGACACGCTCCGCGCCCGGACCGAGACGTTGACCCTGCACCTGGTGGTCGAAGCGTTGGACCGGGGACTGCCGGGTGAGGTCGGGTTGAGCGGGCATGACTGGTTGGTGTTGCGTTGCCCCTGGCTGGCGCCGGCCGCGGTCAACGACCTGCTGACCGTGGCCCGGGGTATCGGGGACCCGTTCCACGCCCACCTACGCGACC
>JBASAN010000264.1:0-1991 GCA_049650625.1 Ornithinimicrobium sp. | reverse complement strand
CGGTAGCGTCGGGCACGTCGAGGTCTTCCGGTTGGGCTGGTGTAGGAACCCCCATCCTCGGGAGACCTCGACCTCTATCCCCGGACCGCCGCGCCAGCGCCCGTTACACCCTCAGTTGCGAAGAGCCAGTAAACCGCCGACGGCACCAGCGCGCCCTGGGCTACTCACGCCCCGAGTTTGAGCTGATGTACAGGACTGCAGAAGCGGCCTGACCAACGCAAATCCCGAGTCTCAACCAGAGCGGGGCAGTCCCGCCTTTGTCATATAGCTCTCAGACGTTGCGTACGACTTGAAAGATCTGGAAATCGAACTGTGGACTGCCGGAGGTGGCACGAGGCATCTACTAACCGGTTCGGGGTCGCGAGACGTGTAGTTCCGTCACTTGGGAAGGCAGAACAGTGTCTTGCCGAGTGGCCACCCGGCTAAAGGGGCCGTTTCGACGTCGCTAAACGCATCTTCGTCGCAGAGCGCCCTCATTCGACGTTCGGACCGACGACCGGCAGGCGCGACGACCATCATGTCCAGCATCGTGTCGCGGTCTGGCACGTGCGACACGAAGTTTGCGTTGTCGCTTCACTGCTTTTCGAAGAAGCAGAGCGCGGCGCGTGCGAGAGGCCCGAAATCGCCATCCGGAACGAGGTCCTAGATCGATCATTGAAAGTCATCCAGACTCGAGAAACCGTAGGACTCGAGTGCGCGGTTGAGCAGCCTTCTTCACCGATCGGCCCAACAGTCTCCATGATCCGCGGGTTTTTCGATCATTGGATCTCGGACGGTCTCATCTAGCATCGCTACCTGGACTACCGAGACGCATTTCTGGATCGGAGTAGCTTTTGTAAAACCAGTAGCGCGTTCCCTTCGGACTCATGACGCCGACATGTAGAGTCTGGTCGCCCATCCCCAGCGAGATCTCAAGGTCCGGAACCCTTGCCGCCCAATCCCTGATGAGCGACTCGGCCGTTCGACGGTCATCCCGCGAGCGAAAGTCAAAGTCACCAGCGCAGGCGTTGGGATGGTCAGACGTGATCCCCGACGTTGCGACCCGTTCATTGTATGACATCGGGCGATAGAGGTTTCGGAGACGAACGGGCCGACCCAGTCGGCGTCGCATATCGTCTCCAAGGCGCAGCACGAGCATGGCCCAGGGCCATAGGTGCAGTGGTGGGACGAGTTCCTCGAACCCCGCCGCGCGGGCCTTCTCCGCGTCGTGCGGGATAATAATCTCCTCGAGGGAGAAAAACTCAACGCGATGGTCGCTCAGATAGGCGGCGAAGTCCTCGCGACTGCCCGGCGCATACTGATGAACGGCGATGAACTTTGGCTCTACCCCAAGCGCTGCCCCGACCGTCTCCAGTTGGTCAGTCTGGCGGTTCGCCATCTGCTCGGTCACGTGGAATTCCATACCTCACTCCCGCCTTGGCGGCATCGCCAAGTTAGATGTCGCTTTCAAGGAGGTCCATCGATTTTACGAAACACAGCACCCGCAATTCGAACCCAGCTTAACGCGGGCCATGTTTGACCCGTCTTACGCAAGCACCGTGCGCTCGCAGAAAATCGGCATCCGAGGCACCTCCATGTGGCAATTAATATACGGCATTCGCGCGCTGAGCGATAGGTCGATAGTCCTTGGTAGGAAGACCCCTTACGAACCCCCGTGTGGCCAGAGTGACGCTTGGGACGTAGTTCTGCTGCGCGAGTGCGTCGTCCGCGTCCAGGCCGTGCAATACCCCGTTCGATGTCGTCGCCGTCACCGCCGAGGACCGCCTGCGCCTCATGGGGGAGCACGGGCGCGATCGCTCGGTGCTCTCAAGACCCAGCTGTGCTGGGATCGACGTGCGCGGGCCCAGGTCGTCGAGGTGACTGCTATTGATGGTGAGCCTGCGGGTCACCGCGTTGCGAGCTGCAGTCGACGCGCGCGCCACATTCAATTATTGTCCCGGTGGCCGTCGGACGGACATAGGATGACCGATGACAGCTGACGACGTAGCCAC
>JBASAN010000263.1:0-17432 GCA_049650625.1 Ornithinimicrobium sp. | reverse complement strand
GCTCGGTCAAGGTCTCGGCGATGACGTCCGTCTCCAACGGGTAGTGGCCCCGCAGCGTGGAGTCGCTGCGACTGACGAAGGTGATGTCGACCCCGATCTCCTCGGCCGCGACCTGCGCGTTGGCCACACACTCCTGGGTGCGCGTCCGCGCCTGCTCCGGGTCCAGGCTGCGGCTGTTCGTCAGCACGTAGACCGCAGGCGCCGGCACACCGTCGATGCGGTGCAGGAACGCCCACTCGAAGTCCTCGACGTCCCAGTCGGTCAGCACGGGTAGGTCGGCCACGGACTGGGTGCCGGTCGGGTCGTCGTCCAACACGATCAGCACCCGAGGTGAAGATTGACGAGCCTGCGCCACCTGCCCGGCACTGATCTCGACCTCGCTGCGATAGTCAGCCAGCATCTCTTGGATCGTGCGCGGCACGCTCACCTCCATGTAGGACCTGGGACCGAACCCCCAGTATCGAGTCGCCGGCCTGGCCCGTCCACCGGAGGGCGTCAGCCCATCTTTTGACGGGCACCGCGAAGAGTCCGAGTATGTGACCAGCGGCCAATGGCGGCCGGTGTGGTGACCTACAAGGAGACGCGTCAGTGGACCTTCAACTCTTATTGGCGCTGGTCATCGGGATCGGGACGATTGTCGTCCTGGTGCTGCGGACCCGTCTCGACGCCTTCGTTGCGCTACTCATTGCGGCCCTGGTCACTGGCCTGATCGCGGGTCAGCCCGTGTTGGACATCGTCAACTCGATCACCACGGGTTTCGGTAACACCTTGGCCTCGATCGGGATCGTCATCGGCCTTGGGGTGGCGATCGGCAAGATCCTCGAGGTCTCCGGAGCCGCCAACTCCATCGCCAACGCGTTCTTGTCGGTCTTCGGTAAGGGACGCGAACCGTGGGCCATGGGCAGCGTCGGGGCGTTGGTGTCCATCCCGGTCTTCTGCGACTCCGGCTACGTCATCATGAACCCGCTGGCTCGCTCCATCGCCCGGGTCAAGCGTGGGGCCTACGTGACGTTGGCTCTCGCCCTGGGTTGTGGCATGACGCTGACCCACCACCTCGTGCCGCCCACCCCGGGGCCGCTGGCGGTGACCGGGATCCTCGGCGCCGACCTGGGCCTGGTCATCCTGGTCGGGCTGGCCTTCACCGTCTGTCTGCTGCCGGTGGTGGTCGCCTACGCGCGCTGGATGGGCCCGAAGCTCGAGGACGAGGTGAGGGACGACGTGCGCGAGGCCGTGTATGCCAGCGTGGCAGCGACCGAGGCCTCCGGGTCCCCGTCGAGCGCAAGCGCTGGTTCAGACGCTGACTCCCCCTCCGACGTCACCCCCCGAGACGGCGCAGCCGGAGAGTCCTACGAGCACGACGACGCCGACGACAGCATCCTGGGCGAACGGCCCGAGGGGGCGCCGAAGCACTCCGTGGGAGCCCTCGTCGGGTCCCTGCCCTTGGTGGTTCCGCTCCTGCTGATCGTGCTCAACACGGTCAGTGGCGCCATCGACCAGAGCCGTCAGGGCGTGCAGGCCGAGGACTACGAACCCTCCGGCTGGGCGGTGCCGCTGCAGTTCCTTGGTAACCCGGTCGTCGCGCTGGTCATCGGAGTGCTGCTGGCCGTCTACCTCCTGCTCCCGAAGTGGACCCCGCGCACCAAGGTCCAGGGGTGGTTCGCCGACGCCGCCGCCTCCGCCGGTCTGATCCTGCTCATTACCGGCGCCGGTGGCGCATTGGGTCAGGTGCTGCGTGACTCAGGGGTGGGCGACGCCCTGGCCGAAGCCGTGGCCAGCACCTCCTTGCCCGGGTTCCTGGTGCCGTTCGTCATCGCCACGTTCGTCCGCGTCGCGCAGGGCTCGGGCACCGTCGCCATGGTCACGGCCGCCTCGGTGACGGCGCCGTTGGTCGGCAGCCTGGGCATTGATCCCGTGGTCGCGGTGATCGCCTGCACCTCGGGGTCGATGGTCTTCAGCTATTTCAACGACTCCTACTTCTGGGTTGTCACGCGCTTCACCGGCCTGGAAGGCACGGCGGCGTTGAAGGGCTGGTCGGGCATCACCACAGCCGTGTGGGTCGGCTCCATCCCCCTGTTGGTGATCCTCAACCTGATCCTGGGCTAGCCGAGTCCGCGGGAGCGCCACCCCGACCGTGGTGGGAATCCGCGGGACCCGCCCGCGGTTCTGGCGTCATGAACATCGCCCTCACCGGAGTCACCGGACAGCTCGGAGGCCGCGTCGCGCAACAGCTCGCCGACCTCTCCCCCCGCCTCGTCGTGCGCGACCCCAGCCGCGCTCCCGACATTGGCGGCAGTGAGGTCACCGTGGCGTCGTTCGATGACACCCAGGCGCTGGCTCGTGCCTTCGCCGGCATCGACACGCTGCTGCTGGTCTCGGCCGCAGAGTCGGATCACCGTCGCCAGCAGCACCGCAACGCCATTCGAGCCGCGGCGGACGCCGGGGTCGGGCACATCCTCTACACCTCGTTCGACGGGGCGGCACCGGATGCCGAGTTCACCCTGGGGCGGGATCACGCGGACGCCGAGGAGGCCATCCGCGAGACCGGGATGCAGTGGACGTTCCTGCGCAACAACTTCTACGCCGATGTCCTGCCGTTTTTCGCGGACGAGGCCGGCGTTATCCGTGGGCCTGCTGGTCAGGGGCGGGTGGCGGTGGTGGCGCGCGCAGACGTCGCCGACGTCGCAGCCGTCATCCTCCGCGACCCCCCGGCGCACGCAGCTCGGGCCTACCATCTGACCGGGCCGGAGGCGCTCACGGTGGGTGAGGCCGCTGAGCGGCTGAGCGCTCATCTCGGTCGCGCGTTCTCCTACGAGGAGGAGACGGTTGACGAGGCCTACGCCTCGCGCCGCACTGCATACCCTCAGGCGGCGCAGTTCGAGCTCGACGCGTGGGTCAGCACCTACACGGCCATCGCCAGCGGCGATCTGGCGCGTATCTCTTCCGACGTGCCGGACCTCACCGGCCATCCTGCACGGACCCTGGAGGGCGCGCTGAAGTGAGCCGACGTCGAGGCACGTGGAGGCGAGCTCACCCGCTCTAGAAGGGGAGGTCGAAACCGCCTAACGTGGTCGGTATGTCGACCCTCCAGTGGTTGCTCGACTCCGACCCTGCTCTGCGCTGGCAGGTCCTTCGCGATCTCACCGATGCTTCTCCCGACGAGGTCGCGGCCGAGAGGTCTCGCGTGGCCCGGGAGGGGTGGGGCGCCCGACTCCTGTCCCTGCGGGCCGAGGACGGCCAGTGGGCCGGCGGAGCCTGCTTCCCCGCTGCGTTCCGCGGCGACTTCTCGACTGGTCAACCGTGGACCTCGACCTTCCCTACCTTGACCTTGCTGAGGCAGTTCGGCGTCGACCCGCAGGACCCGCAGATCCGGGACACGGTCGAACTCGTCGCGGCGAACTGCCGATGGGAGCACGAGGGCCAACGGTTCTTCGACGGTGAGGTAGAGCCCTGCATCAACGGCCAGACCGTGTCGATCGGCGCCTACTTCGGAGCCGACGTCACCGGCATTGTGGCTCGTCTGCTCACCGAGCAACTCGAGGACGGGGGCTGGAACTGTGAGGCCGAGCGCGGGTCGGTGCGCTCCTCGTTCCACACCACGATCTGCGTCGTGGAAGGCCTGCTGGAGCACGAGCGGGCCCACGGGGCTTCACCTCAGGCGCGCGAGGCCCGGCGCCGAGGCGAGCGCTACCTTCTGGAGCGCCGCCTGCTGCGCCGTCTCAGCACCGGTGAGCAGGTCGATGCAGCCTTCACCCAGTTCTCCTTTCCCCCGTGGTGGCACTACGACGCGCTACGAGCGCTCGACCATTTCCGCGCAGCCGGCGACCCCCCGCATACCGAGCTGGCGGAGGGGATCGAGCTCGTCCGGTCCAAGCAGCAGCCCGACGGTACCTGGCTCTTGGAGGGCACGCACCGCGGTGACGTGCACTTCGAGCTGGAGGACGGCGACGGCCGACCGAGCCGGTGGAACACCGTGCGGGCACTGCGGGTCCTGCGCTGGTACGACGCCGCCCGGGCTGACGGGGCCGCGCGGTAGGACCGTAGGCTCAACTCGACCCCGATGGCACCTTCCTCGACCCAGGAGACCGTATGGCGACCCTGCCCGGTAGCACGCTGGACATCTTCCCGATCAACCTCGGCGGCAACCCCTTCGGCTGGACCACCGACCAAGCCCAGTCCTTCGCGGTGCTCGATGCCTTCTGCGAGGCTGGCGGCAACTTCATCGACAGCGCCGATGCCTACTCGATGTGGGTCGACGGCAACTCCGGCGGGGAGTCCGAGACCATCATCGGCCAGTGGATGGCGGCGCGCGGTAACCGAGACGACGTCCTGGTCGCGACGAAGGTGGGGATGCTCGAGTCGCGCAAGGGCTTGGCGCACTTCAGCGTGGTGGCGGCCCTCGACGACTCGTTGAAGCGTCTGGGCACCGATCACGTCGACCTGTACTACGCCCACTACGACGACGAGGACGTGGCGATCGCGGACCAGGTCGAGACCTTCCACTCCCTGGTCACCGCCGGAAAGGCCCGAGCCATCGGCTTGTCGAACTTCTCCCCCGCGCGGATGCGCGAGTGGTTTCAGACGGCACAGCACGAGGGTATGACGATGCCTTCTGCGATCCAGCCGCGTTACAGCCTGGTCTCGCGCGCCGACTACGAGCGCGACTATGCCCCCATCGTCGAGGAGTTCGGCGTCGCGGTCTTCACCTATCCGGCGCTAGCCTCGGGGTTCTTGTCCGGCAAGTACCGCACGGACGCCGACTTCGACGGCAAGCCTCGCGGCAACGCTGCCCGGCGCTACTACGAGGCCGGCGGCCTGAAGGTGGTCGACGCTCTCGTCGAGATCGCTGAGGCTCGCGGCACCGAGCCGACCACGGTCGCCCTCGCCTGGCTGCTGGCCAAAGACATCACCGCTCCGATCGCCTCCGCCTCCCGACCCGAGCAGCTCGACGCCACCATGGCTGCGCCGTCGCTGCGTCTGACGGAGGATGACGTCACCGCCCTCGACGCGGCATCCGCCTCCTTCTAGCTCTCACCCTTGACCTAGCGTGGGCTCACCCCCCGTTGCAGAATGCCAAGGGTGGACACCGAAACCCACGGCACCAAGCACGACCAACCCGGCGTCGCGCCCCTGGTCACCGACCGTGCGTCCTACGAGGCCGCCCTGGCCGAGCAGGTCGACCGTGAGAAGGACCTCACCCGACACAGTGACCGCGTCGCTGCCTCACGCCGTCGACTACCCATGGTCGAGGTCGAGAACTACACCTTCGCCGGCCCAGACGGCCCGGTCCGCCTCCTCGACCTCTTCGGCGACCACTACCTGTTGCTGGTGCAGAACGTCATGTTCGACCCCAGCTGGGACGAGGGTTGCCCCAGCTGCACCTGGGCGGTAGACAACCTCCCCGCCGGGATGCAGCGGCTCGCGGACGAGGGCATCGCGTTCGCCATGATCTCCCAGGCCCCCATCGAGAAGCTGAACACCTGGCGCGCCACACGGGCCTGGGAGCACACGTGGGTTTCCTCATACGAGACCTCCTACCACTATGACTGGGGCTGGACCCAGACCGACGACGCCGGCACCGAAGGGCAACAGCCGGGCTACTCCTACTACCTGCGCAAGGACGGCCTGCCCTACCTCACCTACATGACCCGAGCGCGCGGCACCGAGGCCATCCTTCCCGTGGCGCACATTATGGACCGCACCTGCTACGGCCGTCAGCAGGACTGGGAGGACAGCCCGGCCGGCTGGCCGCAGTACCCCACGTACGGCTGAGACCGACTCTGCCCCTCACTCACCCGCGCTATACATCTGCCCCGCCATCGGGGGCAGATGTATAGCGACCGCCGAAGGCCACCCTTTGGGTCGCCCTGCGGCGTCAGTAGGCCTGGCTCACCGTCGACATTGCGAAATCGGGGATCCGCAACGCAGGAGCGATGGACCGGGTGAACCAGTCATTCCACTCCCGGCACAGGACGTGCTGCGCCACACTGGCCTCGGTGGCTCGGCGCAGCAGGTCGACCGGCGACTCGTTGAACCGGAAGTTGTTCACGGCGCCGACCACTTCACCGTCCTCGATCAGGTAGACACCGTCCCGCGTCAGCCCGGTCAACAACAGGGTCTGCGGGTCGACCTCCCGGATGTACCACAAGCAGGTCAGCAACAGGCCACGCTTCGTCGAGGAGATCATCTCCTCCATCGAGGCCGTCCCTGCGGCGTCGACGAGCAGGTTCTGCGTGGGGAAGGGCATCGACTCAGCGGACTCAGCATCGGTCAGTGCATCCACTGGGGACGCGGCCCGCTGCATACCGGCTCGGGTCCTGACCAGGGACGAGAGGCGGCCTTCACGAAGCCAGTCCACCCGGCCCAAGGGCGCGCCGTTATCGAACACCGACATCATGCCGGGCCAGGAGCTCGGCACGACCGCGAACGGCGCCACCGGGAGGCGTTCGTCGTGAGGGTCCGAGGACATGGTCAGAGGCAATGCGCTGAGCTGCTCACCGACACGTGTCCGGCCCCGCTCCTTGGCGCCGAAGACGCTACGGCCCTCGTCGGCGTCCCTGCCGCTCATGCTCCCGTAGGCGCAGAACAGCAGGTCGACCACGGCCCCTGGCGGCAGGATGGTCTCGTAGGAACCGGCCGGTAGGTCGACCCGATTCATGCCCCAACCCAACCGACGGCGCAGCTCGCGGTGCATCGCCGCCACGTCGACATCGGTGAAGTCGTTGCTCTGGGCACCGACCCAGGCCGAGTTGACCAGGTCGGGCATCTTGGCGTTGAGCTCCAATCGACCCATCGGCTCCACCGTGCGACGGCGCAGGCCGGCCGAGTTGGCCAGCCACACGGTCGTCCGCTGGTACTCAGCGAACCCGAAGAGCAGATGACCCGCCTCGCGAGCCTCGTCGAAGGCCACCCCGAGATCCCGAGCCAGCGAGGCGAAGTCCTGCGGACCGACAAGGTATGCCGCATCCGCGAAGTCGGCATCGGGGTCGCCGGTGACGAGGGGTTGGGCTTCGTCGTCGGCCGGGGCGAGCACCGCAGCGGCGTCGGCATCTCGCACCAACTGCAGGAGGTCCTCGGCGGAGGCCAAGGCCCCGGTCACCGACGCCGCAGAGACACCGCCATCGACCTCCGCAGTGCTGATGACCGTGGCCTGACGCGAGGTCATCGCGCCGTTGGTCGTGAGTGCGTTGGCGGCCCAGCGCAGGTTGACCTCGTGCGACTCCTGCACGATGACGGTGCACTCGCCTGCCGACGTGGCTTGCAGCGCCTGGTCGACCCACTCGGTCACAGGGGTCGGGTTCACAGTTCGCCTCCACTGCTGGTGTTGAGCACGTTGACGTCTCGGAACCGTGCAGCCGGACTTCCGTGACTGACCGGTGCACCCTGGCCCGGCTGGCCCTTGCCGCAGGTGAAAGTCCCTGCCAGCAGGTAGGTCGAGGGACCGCCGACCGCGTCCATCGAGCCCCAGAAGTCGGTGGTGGTCGCCTGGTAGGCCGCGTTCTTGACCTGTCCGGTCAACTCGCCGTTCTCGATCGCGAAGAAGCGTTGAGCGGTGAACTGGAAGTTGTAGCGCTGCATGTCGATCGACCATGAGTTGTCGCCCACCACGTAGAGCCCGCGCTCCACTCCGGCGATCAATCCCGCCACGTCCGGTCCCTCGGGGTCCGGCGTCAGCGACACGTTGGGCATGCGTTGCAGTGGGATGTGACCCGCGGAGTCGGCGTAGGCACAGCCGTTGGAGCGACCGAGACCCTTCTCCGCGGCCATCTGCCGGTTCAACTGGTAGCCCGTCAACACACCGCCGGAGATGAGGTCGAAACGCTGCGCCGCGACCCCCTCGTCGTCGAAACCTACGGTGGACAGCCCGTGCTCGGTGACTCGGTCGCCGGTGACGTTCATGTGCTCACTGCCGTACTGAAGCGTGCCGAGTCGGTCGAACGTGGCGAAGGACGTGCCGGCATAGGCCGCCTCGTAGCCCAACGCCCGGTCGAGCTCGGTGCCGTGCGCGACCGACTCGTGCAGCGTCAGCCACAGGTTCGTGGGCTCGATCACCAGGTCGTATCGCCCGGCCTCGACCGACGGTGCCCGAGTGTGCTCCATCAACAGATCCGGGAGCTGGTCGACCTCGGAGTCGAAGTCCCATCCGGTGCCCGTGAGGTACTCCCAGCCGCGGCCGGCGGGCGGCGCGACCGACTTCATACTGAAGAATCCTTCGCTCCCGACGTGCACCGCCTCGATCGAGGGCTCGACTCGGACGCGCTGCTGCGTGGTCGAGGTGCCGGACGTGTCGGCGTAGAACGTGTTCTCCTGCACGGCCAACAGGCTGACTGTGGTGTGGTGGACGCTCTCGTCGGCGAGCAAGCGCTGGGAGAGGTCCGCCAGCCGACCGACGCGGTCGCGCTCGGCGACGTCGAAGGGGTTGATGTCGTAGGACGACACCCACGTCCGGTCGGCGTGGACCGGCTCGTCCGCCAGCTCGACCGGTGAGGGCACCAGCGGTTGGGCGACCTGGGCCATCGCGACCGCCTGCTCGGCCAACCGCTCGGCCTCCTGCGCGGTCAGCGCCACCCCGGCCGCGAACCCCCATGACCCGTGGTGGATGACGCGCACGCTCAGGCCGAGTTCACCTGCGTCCGACGAGGACTCGACTCGCGCATCTCGCAGCACCCGGTGCATCGACGTGGTGCGCACCACCCGCAGATCGGCATGGGTGGCACCGAGCACCTGGGCTCGGCTCAGCGCGGCGTCGGCGAGCAGAGCAAGGGGCAACGCGCTGAACGTCGGGTCCATCTGGGGCATGCGGCGACCCTACCTATCCCGAGTGCATGACCGATATGCGCTCCCCTGCACGGTGCCAAGCCTCGAAGGGCGCGCACATCGGTCAGCGGCAGGGCAGCGAGCCCGTAAGGGAGGACTCAGGAACCGGCCGGGGGCGGTCCCGGGCTGGCCTCCGCGGGAGGCTGGCCGTGGTTGTCCGGCGGCGTCTCGGGCCCGGGGTTGCCCTCCGCTGGCGGCTCGTCGTCCTCGTTCGGCTGAGGCTCAGGTCCGGGGTTGCCGGGCGCGGGTGGCTCCGTGTCGACATTCGGCTGATCTTCCGGCCCCGGGTTGGTGTTGTCGTGCTCCGTCTTCGACGGATCGTTCGGCGTGGAGGTCATCCCTCCACGTTAGCCCCCCGTCGCGGGGGTTGCACGAGGTGCCTGGCATCGACCTGGGCGACCCGCGGTGGCTAGCCCGGGAGGAAGACACCGTTACCCGGACCCAGAGGAAGGTCGGCGAAGTACCAGATGCCCACCAACGTCGCCCAGGCCAACCAGAAGGGCACGACGAACGGGATGAGCCGGGCCATCGCCGTCCCCAGACCGGCCTCCGGCTCGTAGCGCCGAAGCAGGCCCAGCAGGACGATCATGTAGGGGTTGAGGGGGGTGATGATCTGGGTGGCGGAGTCACCGACACGGAAGGCGGCCTGCGTGAAGGCCGGCTCCAACCCCAGTAATGCGAACAACGGCACGAAGACGGCGCCCATCAACGTCCACATGGACGAGCCCGACACGATGAACAGGTTCAGGATCGAGGCCAAGAGGATGAACCCGAGGACCGCCGGGAAGCCGGTCAGCCCGAGACCCTCCAGCCCGTCGGCCCCTCGCACCGCGATCCAACTGCCGATCCCCGTCCAGGCGAAGAGCGCGATGAACTGGCCGAGGACGAAGGCCAAGACCAGGAAGCTCATCATGTCGGTCAGGGCCGAGCCCATCATCGTCACGACGTCCTTGATCCCACCCACCGTGCCGACCACCGCACCGAAGACCACCCCCATCAGCATGAAGTAGGCGAACACGATGAAGACCACCGAGTCCAACAGGGGCGAGTCGGGCAGGAACGCTCCGTCGGCGTTACGCCAGGGGGAGCCGGGCACCAGGACCGAGGCCAGGATCACCACCGTCAACACCGCGCCGGCGACCAGTGCCCACCGTAGGGCCCTGGACTCGCGCGACGTCAGCTCCGAGCGGACCTCTTCCTCTTCTTCGTCAGCGTCCTCGGTGGCGGCTCCGGTCTGCTCCGTGGGCACGTCCTGGCGCCACAGCCGGGGCTTCAGGATGCGGTCGATGATGAAGCCACAGATGGCGCCCAGCATCAGCGCGGCCACGATGTTGAAGTAGTAGTTGGACACCGGGTTGACCGGGGTGGTCTCGATGCCAGGCAGGGTCTCCATCACCCCGGTCGTGATCCCGGCGAAGAGGGCGTCCAGCGAGGTCGGCACCAGCGCCGTGGAGTATCCGGCGCCCACCGCCGCGAAGCCGCCCAGCAGACCAGCGACCGGGTGGCGCCCCGCGGCCTTGAAGACCATGGCCGCCAGCGGCGGGATCACGATGAACGCCGAGTCGGCCATGATCGAGCCGGTCACTCCGACCAGCCCCACCACATACGGCAGGAACCACCGAGGAGCCGATCCGAAGCAGACCCGCACCACGGCCGCGAGCATGCCGGTCTTCTCCGCCACCCCTACCGCGAGCAGAATCGTGATGACCGTCTGCAGCGGCGGGAAGCCGATGTAGTTGGCGCCGAGGTTCGTGGTCAGCCAGACCATGCCCTCCCCGGTGAACAAGCCACGGATGACGATCGGCCCCTCGTCCGACCCCGGCACCGTGACCTCGACGTTGGCCAGCGCCATGGCCGTCGAGACCGCCCCGGTGATCAGAATCAGGTAGAGGAACAACGCAAACGGCTCGGGCAGCTTGTTGCCCAGGATCTCGATCCGGGTGAGGAGACGATCCCCCAGCGTCGTCCTGGTGGTGGATTCGGCACGAGCGGTCATGGCTGCTCCTCGTCGTCAACGAAGGGGTGAGCTGGTCAGGGTCAGTCGAAGTAGTGCTCGACATCGACGGGGCCGCCTGCCTCGTCGAACTCACGGCGCACGGCGAGCGCCAGGTCGTCGTCCGCCAGGTAGTCCCACGCTGTCGCCGCAAGACCGGTGGCGCCATCGATGGCGGCCGCATCCGCTCGCTCCGTAGCGGCGGCTGCGGCGAACTCCTTGGTATGCAGGGCAACGTCGGAGTCGCTGATGGCGATCATGGGGTGGATTCCCGGCATACGCACGCTGACGTTCCCGAAGTCCGTGGAACCCGCCAGCACCTCGGGCACCACCCCGGCAGGCAATGCTGTCCGACCGCGCTCGGCCTGCGACTGCGTCCACCGAGCGGCCAGCGTTTGGTTGTTGCGCACCGGCAGCGACGGCGGGTAAGCGTCCCACTGCAGCTCCACCCCGGTGTCCGTCATCAGCGCAGCGCCCTCCATGATCTGAGCAACCCGGCGCGACAGGTCCTTGAGGGTGTCCGGGTAGGCCGAGCGCACATAGAGATCCAGCTGGGCGCGGTCGGGGATGACCGAGGGGCGATGACCCCCGTCCGTGACGATGGCGTGCACCCGATCCGAGGGCGGCATCTGCTGGCGGAGCAGACCGATTGCCTGGTAGGCCAGACTCGCTGCGTCCAAGGCGTTGCGGCCTTGAAACGGTTGCGCCGACGCGTGGGCGGAATGGCCGGAGAAGGTCACGGTGAGCAGACGTCGGCCGAGGAAGAGGTGGGATGCCGTGTCGTAGCCGAAGGGGTGGACCATCACGGCGCAGTCGAGTCCTTCGAAGGCCCCGCCAGCGGCCATGACCTCCTTGCCCGTGTGGCCCTCCTCGGCGGGGGTTCCGAGGAAGACCACCCGACCCTCCACCCCGGCGTCCGAGGACTCGATCAGGGAGGCCAGGGCCAGGAACGCTCCGACGCCGGTGGCGGCGATGACGTTGTGCCCGCACCCGTGGCCGATCTGTGGCAGGGCGTCGTACTCGCTGAGCACGGCCACCGTGCGGTGCTGAACCGGGTCGAAGTGCGCTGTGGCGACCTCGGCTCGCAAGGCCGTCTCGACGCCGTGCGCCCCGGTCGTGACGTGGTGCCCGTGGCGCTGGAGAACCTGCGCCAGTAGAGCCGCGGAGCGCACCTCCTCGTATGCCGTCTCGGGGTCGCCGTGCAGCGTGTGAGCGATCTCGAGGAGGTCCTCGCGCAGCGACTCGACGAGCTCACCGAGCCGGTCACGATCGGCCTGCGGAGCCCCCTGGAACTCGCTGACCTGGGGTGATGCCTCACCGATCAACGTGTCGACCTCGGCTTTGAGGTGCTCGAGGTATGCCGTGTTGGGAGGGGTGGCCTCGCCTGTACTCATGTTTCCGTAGCGTGGCACAGGGTCATCACGCGCGCGAGATCTACCGCCACCGAGCGTGGCGTCGGGCTACGCCGGGCCCGAGTCAGCGGCGGACCAGCCGACCGAGGGCGTACCAGGCGAGCGGGACATAGCCCACCACGACGGGCCAGGCTCCCTGCAGCCGGAGCCAGGTCGTGCAGCCACCCCCATGATCATCTGCTGCGCGACCGCCCACAGCAGGAGCCTCGACTCCGTGGGCCAGCGACACGGTGATCAGGTTCCGGCCACGGGCGCACACGTGCACCGTCCACGCCCAGGTCCGGCTCTGTTCATCGACAGCATCGACCGTGAACGGCACGCGCACCCCGAGGGGACCGCATACCTCTCCGGTCGTCGCGGCCGTCAACCGAGCGAGCGGGTAGTCGACCCCACGGAGGTGGGGTGCCCATGACGCCCACCGGCTGGGATCGGCATACCGCTCCCAGACCAGCGCGGGGTCGGCCGGACCGCTGCGGCGCAGAGTCTTTCTCAGCGCGTGCCCCGGGGCGCTGTGAAGTAGCGGTTGGAGTCGGGGCGGTAGAGGAAGAACACGATGGCCACGGACAGGACCAGGCTCACCAGGGTGATGATGACGAGCAGGATGGGCTGGGAGCCCAGCAACCCGAACAGGTTCAGCACGATCCCCAGACCCAGGAGCACCGTGTAGACGATGCGGGCCCAGTTTGCGCCTTTGGAGATGAAGTAGGCGAAGAGGGCTGCCAGAGCAACGCCGATGAAGAGGCCCACCACCGCCCCGACGATGACACCGGCCCGTGCGGTGTCCCGGTCCACCCCACCGGCCCCCTCCATGGCCGTGTCGACGAGGTCGTCCAACAGGATGAAGGTGATCACGGTAGTGACCACGCTCAGCGCGACACTGGCCCAGATCAGCTTGACGGCGGTCTTGACCGATGCCGGGGCGGGACCTTTGCCCTCGGAGACCTCATCGGATCCGGGGCTGTTGGGATATGGCTCCATGACTGTCCTCACGTCGAAGTAGTTGGGAAGCGCGGCCGCACCTCCGGTCGGTCCGGCCTAGCCTGCCCCCTCTGCAGACTCCCGTCCAGCACGAACTTCAGGGCCCAAGTGGCGCAACGCTTCACGACGTGACAACCCCGACAGTCGCTCACCCAGCACCTCGACCTCACGCAAGACCCACTCGGGATCGGTCTTCGCGTAGTCCCGCAGCGCCCAGCCGATCGCCTTCCGCAGCCAGAAGCTCCGATCGTCGAGGTTGGCCTCGACCACGTACCCCAGCAGCGTTACATCGGTGGACTCTTTCGCCCCCAGCTGGCACAGCACAGACGCTCGTCTGAGCCAGACGTCGTCCTCGTGGGCCCACGCCCGCATCACCGGGTCGACGGCAAGCCGGTCCGCCAGCAGTGCATCCCGCAACGGATGCCCACTGATCTCATCCACCAGATCCCACCACGCCCCGGTCACCACCAGGTGCCTCAACAGCGGCACGGTCCCAACCCCCAACCACGGCTGGGCCCGCGAGTGCCGCACCAGCGCGAGCGCCGCGTAGCGCTCCTCCCGGTATGCCGCGTCGTCCCACAGCACGCGGACCGTCATCTCCCATCGGTCCTGGTCAACCGGGGTGTATGCGGTCAGGACGGGTCGCAGAGCCGCCTTCACCTGGGCCGAGGTCAATCCTCGGAACGGCAGAGCCGACTTCATGTACCGCTGCTGCTGTGCAGCCCGATCCGGGTCGCCGCCGCGGGACAGGGCCGTGCGGATCCCGTCGACCACCTCGCGGTCGACCATGCTCATCGCGATCCCCGGGCGAGGCCCTCCCCGCTGCTCTGCACCGGCTCGGGCACCCGAGATCGTAGGCGCTCCAACCGGGCGCTCAAGCCATCGCGTCGTTCAGCGTTGCCGGACAGGCCGATGTAGCGCTGACCGAAGATGTGCAGCAGCGCGTCGTCCAGGCGTCGCACGGCCCCGGGTGGATAGCGGTAGTCCATCCCGGTGTTGATGGCCGCTGTGTCGACCTGGGACAACAGCTCACCCAACTCCTGCAACGACGTCACCCCCACCTCGAGCAGCAACCCGGAGATCCACTCGTAGTGGTCGGTGCGAGACCACCCAGCACCGGCGAAGCGCCCGGCCAGGAAGGACGCCAGGTCCTGCGCCGTGATCCGCGGGTCGTCTTCGTCGGCCTCGCCCTGCTGGTCGCTCATATTCTCCTGCAACCGGTCACGGATGGTGGAGAACTCCCGGTCGGCCAGCTCCAACAGTCCGGCGGCGAGGGTGAACCGGCGGTCGAGGTCACGGGCGTGTTCTGGCGGCACGGTGCCCTTGTAGCGGATGTCGTGCTCGAACTCCGCCCACGCGTGCTGCAGCACCGTGCGCACCTGGACCGAAGCCCGGTGGCCGGTGCAGACGGACGGGGCGTTTGTCGGGTCGGTCTGCACCAGCAGGTGCCGGCTGGAGTATCCGAACCGTCCTTCCTGGGCGGTCTCTCGGCCCATGTCGCGGTCATCGAGCAGGGTCATCTGCGCGGCCAGCAGGTCGGCCACCGCCGAGACGTCGCTGTGCACGTAGGTGATCACGCGCACCCCGATCTGATCGGTGATCTCCCGCATCGGATCGCTGAACTCCGGCCGGCCGTCGACCCGGCGATGAGCCTTCACGGCGAAGGAGGCGATGCTCTTGGTGCGTCCGGTGACGCTGAGGTAGTTGATGCCTGCGTCGTCGAGCAGCTCGGTCACCAGGGCGGTGTAGGCCTCGGTGACGGCCAGCGCCGCAGGTCGCTGCTCCTCGTAGAGACGGACGGCGCGACGGGCAGCGGAGTCGATGCTGGGGTGCGGGTCGCTCGAGGGACGATGGCCCTGCGGCAGGGTGGGGGTGAGGATGTATCCGGTCTCGAGGTCGCCATAGAGCGTGACGGACTCGGGCCGGCTCTGCGCGAACATGGCGATGTAGGCGCACAGCACCGCGTCGACCTGGTCTTCGACCCGGCGCAGCTCGCTCTTGCGCTGTGCGGATTCCACCTGCTTGAACAGGTCGCGCCACCCGTGGTGGTCGGCCACGTACAGGGCGGGCTCGGCCCCCTTGAGCGTCTCCACGAGGTTCATCAACTGCAGCAGCGCCAGTTGAAGGTCGGTCGCGGTCCGCCCGGTGCGCGCCTTGTACTTCAACGTCTTACCCAGCCGGAACAGCGCGATCGTGGCGGGATGAGGGTAGACCTCGACCGCGCGTCGCTCGGCGCTCGAATGCGGGTCGATATCCAGGCCCAGGGCCGCCGCGAGCCGGGCGCCACGTGGCACGCCACGGAACTCCGGCTTGCCGGTGTTCGATGGGTGTGCCCCGGCCTGGAAGGCCCGGTAGTCCTTGTTCAGCTCCTTCTCCGCCGGGCGGTTGCCGGTCGGGTTGGAGACGACCAGGGGCGCATCGATCGCGACCAGGCAGGGACCGATGGGGTATGCCGACAGCGCCGCGACGATGCTGGCGTCATCGGTCTGAGAGGACACGTGCAGCAGTCGTCCATCGGCGTCCACGACGGCGACTCCGGTGGGTTTCTTCTCGCCCCAGGCAAGATCAAGACCGACGTAGTGCATACCGCCACTCTGCCCTGTTTGGCCCTACGGTTGGGACACGGGTCCTGCGCCCGACTTGTCCCGTCCGAGCCGCGGTCGCAGAACGCCCATCGATAGGCTCAACCGACTCTGGCGTTCACACGGGAGGTCTCGATGGCCGACACGCGCATACTGGCCCGCGTGTTCCATTCCGCCACGGCCGTCGTGGCGATCCTGGCCGTCCTCCTGCAGCTTGTGCTGGTGGTCCAGGGCAACGTCATCCTGGACGAGACAGACCCCCCAGCCTTGGCCACCAGGGTCATCCGGTTCTTCAGCTATCTGACCATCTGGAGCAACATCCTGGTGGCCCTGGTCTCCGTGGTGCTCACCGTCCGGCCGGATCACGACGGGCGGGTGTGGCGAGCCGCGCGCCTGGACGCCGTGGTGATCTGCTTCGGTGGCGGCATCGTCCACTTCTTCCTGCTCCGGCCGTTGCTCGACCTCAGCGGCCCCGACCTTCTGGCCGACCGTCTGCTCCATATCGTCGTGCCGCTGTTCGCCCTGGTCGGATGGCTGGCCTTCGGCCCGCGGGACCGACTGCAGCGCGCCGACCTCGGGCCCTTCCTGGTGATCCCGGTGTTCTGGCTGGTCTACACCCTGGTGCGGGGGGCGTTCGTCGACTGGTACCCCTACCCATTCATCGACGCCGGCGAGCTCGGCTACGCATGGGTCGCCGTCAACTCGGTGGTGGTCTCAGCCCTCATGCTGGGCCTGGCTGCGCTGGCGTTGTGGCTCGATCCTCATCTCCCGGGCGTCCGGAGCCGGGAGCCCGTCGGGCGCTCCTAGTCGAGCTCGCCCTGGGTGGATCGGCACCGGTACGCGCGTGGGCGGAGCGTCCAGGTGCGCTCCTGGTATCGCTCCCCGAGGTCCCCGTCCACGTTGACCAGGAAGTCCTTGCCGTCGCCCACCGCTTCGATCCGCACCTCGGTGCCCTGCACGACCTGGACGTCGTCCCGCTCGATGTGCTGACCACGCCGCAGATCGGCGGCGAAGGTCAGCCGGTCCCAGGAGCCCAAGCCGGTCGCGATGACCACGTCGGCCTTGCGGTCCGTGGCCTTCGCATCCGGGGCCACCAGCGTGCCCCCGCCCACCGAACCTCCGACCGCGACGGTCACCATCAGCGCGTCGTGCTCCTCGTCGAGCACCTCCTCCCCATCGACCCAGACGGCGAGCTCCCACCCTTTGGTGCTCATCCCGGCGGTGAACGCGCCGAGCGCATAGCCACCGGCGCCGAGTGCCCCCTTGAACGACTCGGCGTTCCCGGTGGCCGCGGCCGCGATCCCGGCGTGGACGGCGTTCATCACGACGTGCTCGTCCTCGTCGACCAGCAGGTCACAGTCCTGCGGCTCCCCCTGGACCGCCACTCGTGCGGCCTCGCGCAGGTCCAGCGGCAGCTTCATCCCCCGGGCGAAGTCGTTGCCGGTGCCCATCGGCACCAACCCGATGGTGCCGATGGCGTCGAAGAGGTCGTTGCTCACACACGTCCCCAGCACCCAGTTGAGCGATCCGTCACCGCCCATCACCACCACGTCCCGCCCCTCGGCGGATCGCAACGCGGAAGCCATCGCATCGTCATCCTCCGGGCTGACGACCTCCGTCTCGGCGTACTCACGCAGCACCTCGAGGACGAGG
>JBASAN010000262.1:0-6636 GCA_049650625.1 Ornithinimicrobium sp. | reverse complement strand
TCGCAGGGGGTGATGCTGACTTGATGCAGGGCAGCTGACTGCCTCGTTCGCCGAACCCTTCGCCAAAGGAGAATTCATGGACACCACCGTCACCGGCCGGAAGAAGTCGATCTCGGACCGCTTCCGTAGGCACCTCGATGAAAAGCTGGAGAAGATCCCCCACATTGCGCCTCGCGTGTCGCGAACCGAGGTGGTGTTGACCAGCGAGGTGAATCCTCGGTTGGCCAAAGAAAGCGAACGAGTGGAGATCACCTGCTTCATCAAGCGCAGCGTCGTGCGCGCCGAGGCAGCCGCAGACGACGAGTACGCCGCCCTGGACCTGGCGATGAACAAACTCCTGGAACGCCTGCGCCGCACCAATGACAAGCGTCGCATCTCCCACACGGGCAAGCACCGCCTGCCATCGGTCTCCGAGGCCACTTTTGGCCTCCCGACAGAGCCGCTGATCGCGCCGCCTGAGGATGAGGTCGAGACCGACCCTGCCGAGGCCATGGACTCCGACTTGGGCACCCAGGGCAACAGCCCGATCGAGCTGCGCCAGAAGGTGCACAGTTCCAGGCCCATGAGCGTCGGGGAAGCGCTCAACGAGATGGAGCTGGTAGGCCACGACTTCTTCTTGTTCCACGACGACGCCTCGGGGTTGCCGTCGGTGGTGTATCGCCGACGGGGCTGGTCCTATGGGGTGCTGCACCTCAGCGACCATGACGCTGGGGTAGAGCCCGAGCAGCCCGCTGCGGCGGGTTAGCCCGCCTGTCCACCCACGATCTGCCGCGCCTGACCACGGCACAGGCGCGGCGTATCGCACTCGCCGCACAGGGCTTCTACGACCCCCCGGCCACCGGTGAGGTGGGGCGACGCCACGTGCGGCGAGTGGTGGATCGGGTTGCCGTGGTCCAGATCGACAGTGTCAACGTCGTAAGCCGAAGCCACTATCTGCCCTTCTTCAGCCGGCTCGGTCCCTACCGCCATGCCCTCGTCGACGATCTGCGGGACATCCCGGTACGCCGTAGGACCGTCCGACCCGATGCTCTGGTCGAGTACTGGGCTCACGAAGCCAGCCTCATCCCGACCAGTACGTGGCCGCTTCTGGCGTTCCGGATGCGCTCAAGCCGCTGGGATGGCACCGGGGCGTCGCTGGAGAGCAACCATCGGGGACTGATCGAGGCGGTATACGAGGTGGTGACCGCCGGCACCGGCGTCACGAGTCGTCAGGTGGAGGCCGCTCTGCCTCAGGCGACGGCGCGGCGTCGGGAGCACTGGGGATGGAACTGGTCGGCGGTCAAAGAGTGCCTGGAGTATCTGTTCGTCCGAGGCGCGATCACGAGCGCTGGGCGGACCGCGCAGTTCGAGCGTCTCTACGCTGCGCCCTCGCGGGTGTTGCCCGCGGACGTGTTGCAGCAGGGCCCCGGATACCCGGCTGAGCTGTCCGACGAAGAATGCGCTCGAGGGCTCGTCCAGCGGTCGGCGCGGGCGCTCGGGGTGGGCACCGAGCTCTGCCTGCGTGACTACTTCAGGTTGCCCCCGGCTTTGGCCCGATCCGCGATCGCCGCCCTCGTGGCCTCCGGTGACCTCGAGGTGGTGCAGATCCAGGGGTGGGATCGGCCTGCCTACCTCGACCCGCGGGCGCGACGACCTCGGCAGGATCGCGGGACTGGGCTGCTGAGCCCCTTCGACTCCTTGATCTGGCAGCGCGACCGCACGGAGCGCCTCTTCGGTTTTCGATACCGGTTGGAGATCTACACTCCCCGGGAGCGACGGGTGCATGGCTACTACGTGTTGCCCTTCCTGCTGGACGGGCGACTGGTCGCCCGCGTCGACCTGAAGGCGGACCGGGAAGCAAAGACTCTCCGGGTCCACCAGGTCACCTACGAACCCGATGCCCCGGCGCACACCGCAGATTCACTGCGCGGTTCCTTGACCGACATGGCGTGTTGGCTTGAGCTGGAACGGGTTGCCTTACCCTGATCGTCTGTGCCCCATTCGATCCCTCGGAATTGAGTCGACTTCAATGGATAGATCACGTTCTCGTTTCCTTGGCGGCACCATAGGGGCTTTTGCCCTGGTGGGGGCGGGGTTGACCATTCCCGTGCAGAGTGCAGCGGCAGAGGTCGCCACGGACCTGATCCTCAGCGAATACGTCGAAGGCTCCAGCACCAACAAGGCCGTGGAGCTGTTCAACGGGACCGACTCCGATATCGATCTGAGCGAGTACACGCTCGAGGTCTACTTCAACGGAAGCAGCAGCCCGGGCCTCAGCCAGGTGCTGGAAGGGACCGTTGGGCCCGGTGCGACCTTCGTCTTCGCCGACGCGATCCTGGGGGCTCGCGCGCAGCAGACCACCACCGCAAACCTGTGGAACGGCGACGACGCGATCGTGCTACGCGGCCCGTCCGGGGTGGTGGACTCCTTCGGTCAGGTCGGCGTGGACCCCGGGACCGCGTGGACGGGCGGTGGGGTCGGCGCACAGAACCAGACCTTGCGACGGGTCGGCAATGTCTGCTCCGGGGACACCGATCCCACCGACGCCTTCGACCCCTCGACCGAGTGGGCCGGGTTCGACCAGGACACCTTCGACGGTCTGGGGTTTCACAGCAACGACTGCGCGGCGGGCGTCACCCCGGCCACGGCTCGGATCAACGAGTTCTCCGTCAATACCACGGGTGAAGACGTCGAGTACCTCGAGGTCTTCGGCCGTCCCGATACCGACTACTCGGACCTGGATCTGCTGGTGGTGGACGGCAACCTCGACTCCCCAGACGTGGGTTCGGTGGCCTACAGCACCACCGTCGGGTCCAGCGACGCCGAGGGTTTCTGGCTGCAGGAGCTGGCGCCCGAGAGCCTCGACGACACCTCGGTCTCGATCCTGCTCGTCTCGGGCTGGGACGGAGAGGTCGTCCTGGACCAGGACGCGGACGGTGAGATCGATGCCGGCCTGGAGCTGCAGGTCGACGACGCCATCGCGGTCTCGGACGGGGACGCGAGTGACCTTTCGTACGGCGGCACCACGCTGGAGCCGGGGTTCGACGGCAACGACCTGGCCGTCGGCGGTGCCTCGCGCATCCCGGATGGTGCCGACACCGACTCCGTGGCGGACTGGGTCCGCAACGACTTCGACCTGGCCGGCATACCGGGAAACACGGGCTCGCTCGTGTCAGGAGAAGCCCTGAATACTCCAGGGACGAGCAACAGCGTGACCCTGCCGCAGGTATGCGGCGATCCCGCGACCGCCATCGGCGCGGTGCAGGGGTCGGGGGAGACCAGCCCGATCGTCGGTGAGCAGATCAGCGTGGAGGGGATCGTGGTCGGCGACTTCCAGGAGGGCGGCTTCGACGGCTTCTTCCTGCAGGACACCGACGGTGGGGATGGTGACTCCCAGACGTCGGACGGGATCTTCGTCTACGCGCCGGACGCCGTGCCCGACTCGGTGGACCGCGCCGACCGGGTGCGCGTCGAGGGCACGGTTGGGGAGTTCGGTGGAATGACCCAGATCGCCGACGCCTCGGTCGACGTCTGCGCGCAGGATGTCGAGCTGCCCGCCGCAACCGAGGTGACCCTTCCGGTCACCGAGGCGCAGTACGAATCGCTGGAAGGGATGTATGCCACCTTCCCGGAGTCGCTCTCGATCCTGGAGTACTTCAACTACGGCCGCTACGGCGAGATCGCGTTGGGAACGGACCGTCAGTTCCAGCCAACCGCCATTTTCGAACCCGGTTCGACCGAGGCCGCGGATCTGCTGGCCAGCAACGAGGCCGAGCGGATCACGCTCGACGACGGACGTAGCGTCCAGAACCCCGACCCGGCACGGCACCCCAACGGCAAAGACTTCGATCTGGACAACGTCTTCCGTGGGGGTGACCTCGTCACCGGCGCCACCGGAGTGATCGACCATCGCTTCGATCTGTGGCGCCTGCAGCCGACCGAGGGGGCCGAGTTCACCGTCACCAACCCTCGACCCGAGGTGCCGACCGTAGGCGGGACGACGACGATCGCCAGCTTCAACGTGCTCAACTACTTCACCACCTTGGGGTCACGGGGCGCGGACGACGCCGAGGAGCTGGACCGTCAGGAAGCGAAGATCGTGGCAGCCCTCACTCAGCTCGATGCGGACGTCTTCGGCTTGATCGAGATCGAGAACAACGGCACGGCCGTGGACACGCTGGTGGCCGCGCTCAACGACGAGGTCGGTGCTGACACCTACGCCGCCTTGGACACGGGGGTGATCGGCACGGACGAGATCACCACAGCGTTCATCTACCAACCGGACGAGGTCACCCCGGAAGGTGACTTTGCGACGTTGGACGAGTCGGTCGATCCCCGGTTCCTGGACAGCAAGAACCGTCCGGCGTTGGCCCAGACCTTCCGCAACGGCGACGGCGATGGCATCACCGTGGTGGTCAACCACCTGAAGTCGAAGGGATCCTCGTGCGACGACGTCGACGACCCGACCGATCCGGACGGGCAGGGTAACTGCAACGGTGTCCGCACCGCCGCTGCGCAGGCGCTGGCCGACTGGGCCGACGCCGACCCGACCGGGACCGGCGAGGAGGACACGTTGGTCATCGGTGACCTCAACTCCTACGACAAGGAAGACCCCATCGCTGCTCTGACGCAGCGCGGCTTCACCGACCTGCTGCTGACCGAGCAGGGGGAGCGGGCCTATTCCTACGTCTTCGACGGTCAGTTGGGGTACCTCGACTACGCCTTGACCAACGACTCGGCGACCGCACAGGTCACCGGGGCAGACGTCTGGCACATCAACTCGGATGAGGCCAGCCTGCTGGACTATGACACATCGTTCAAAGAGGACGCCCAGGACGCGATCTACGCCCCGGACCCGTACCGTTCCAGCGACCACGACCCGGTGTTGGTCGGCTTGGACCTGTCCGTCGACCTCAGTGCGACTCGAGTCGACCGCGTCTCTGGCGACGACCGCTACGGCACGGCAGCCGAGGTCGCTCGGACCTTCGACGCACCGAGCACGGTGTACGTGGCCAGTGGTGAGGTCTTCCCGGACGCCCTGGCCGCAACCCCGGCTGCTATCGCAGACGAGGCGCCCCTGGTGCTGACCGAGGAGTCGGGCCTGCCGGTTGTCACCGCTGACGTCCTCGCCGAGCTGAAGCCCGCCACGGTGCGGGTCCTGGGCGGCGAAGAACGCATCCCCGACTCCGTCCTGACCGAGATCGAGGTCGCCAGCGGCGCCGAGGTCACCCGGGTGGCCGGTGACAACCGGTACGACACCGCAGCGGAACTGTCGAAGCGCTGGGCCCCCGGCGAGGCGGACACCGTATATCTGGCTTCGGGCAGCATGTTCGCCGACGCCCTGTCGGTAGGACCCCTGGCCGGTCTGGAGGACCGTCCTGTTCTCCTGACACGGGAGAATCGCCTGTCGGATGAGGCTGCGGCCGCCCTGACCCGGCTGGACCCCGAGCGTGTCGTCGTGCTCGGCGGACCGGACCGCATCGATGCCGCGGTGCTGACCCAGGCGGAACCATACGCCGAGACCGTCGAGCGTCTTTTCGGTCAGGACCGGTACGAGACCGGTGCCTTGGTCGCGGCGGAGATTCCGCCGGGAGCCTCGGCCTACGTGGCCTCCGGAGAGGACTTCCCAGACGCTCTTGCAGGAGGCGTGCCCGCCGGACTCGCCGGTGCCCCCCTGCTGCTCAGCGAGTCGGAAGGACTGAACGACTTCTCCGCGGGAGTGGTCGAAGATCGCAGCTCCACCGTCGTCACCCTGATCGGTGGGGTGCGGACGTTGAGCAACACCGTCCGCGAGGACCTGTTGGCCCTGATCGGCGGTTGAGCCCGATGGATGCAGGATCGGCTCAGTGAGAGGGATTAGCCTAGCGGGGTGCCAAAACTCTTCGAAAAGATGCTGCGCGCCGGTGAAGGGCGAACTCTGCGACGGTTGGAGTCGATCGCCAAGCAGGTAAACGCCCTGGAGTCAGACTTCTCGGGGCTGACCGACGCCGAGCTGCGTGAGGAGACCGAGAAGTTCAAGCAACGCCTGGCCGCAGGGGAGACGGTCGACGACCTGCTGCCGGAGGCGTTCGCGGCGGTCCGCGAGGCGTCGAGCCGCACCATCAACAAGCGTCACTTCGACGTTCAGCTGATGGGTGGGGCCGCGTTGCACCAAGGCAATGTGGCCGAGATGCGCACTGGCGAAGGTAAGACGTTGGTGGCGACGCTGCCCTCATACCTCAATGCCCTATCGGGCAAGGGTGTGCACGTCGTGACGGTCAACGACTATCTGGCGCAGTACCAGTCGGAGCTGATGGGCCGAGTGCACCGCGCGCTGGGGTTGGAGACCGGATGCATTCTGAGCTCGATGACTCCGGCGGAGCGGCGGGCCGAGTACGCCAAGGACATCACCTACGGGACGAACAACGAGTTCGGCTTCGACTACCTACGCGACAACATGGGCGCCTCGGTGGAGGACATGGTGCAGCGCGGGCACCATTTCGCGATCGTCGACGAGGTCGACTCGATCCTGATCGACGAAGCCCGCACCCCGCTGATCATCAGTGGACCGGCGGATAAGCCCACGAAGTGGTACCGAGAGTTCGCCACCTTGGTGCAACGCCTTCACCGAGGTGAAGACGGTGAGGGTGACTACGAGGTCGACGAGAAGAAGCGCAC
>JBASAN010000261.1:0-1519 GCA_049650625.1 Ornithinimicrobium sp. | reverse complement strand
CGACTTACCTTCTCCGCGTCTCGGCTTGCAATGTGACCACGTCGGCGTCCTCGCTGACGGCACAGACCTGACGCTAGGCGCGTCCGATTTCCGAGACGACTGGGGCGCCGGCCACGCCGGAATCACTATGCGTCGGGACGGCACGCGGTTCGTAGTACACTGAGCACAACGCAAGGCTCGTAACGGGGCCCGTCATGGAACTGGCGAATCAGGGTTGTAGCGACCCTGGGTTCGAACAGGAATCCCATGACTCGAAGCGAGCAGAGTCTCGTCGCCAGTATCGCCGCCCACTCCTCTTGGGCCGTGACCGAAGACCGCACTAAGCGGACCGCCCCGGCGCGGGCAGCGCTTGACAAGAAGTTCCTCGACGCGGCCGACGGTGACCCCGTCCGTGCCGCACACCTCCGCAAGGCCCACTTTCAGAGCCTTGCGTTGAAGTCGGCGCAGGCGCGACGCAAGGTCCGAGCGCTCAATGCCGAGGCCGAGGCTGCGGAAGCTGAGCTGTCAGAGCTTGTCGGCGGTGACGCTGCGTGACTCCACGAAACGACGAAGCCCGCCCCGCGGGCAGCGGAACGGGCAGCAAGTCGTCGGGCGGCGACAACACCCTCAGCGTAGCCGAGAAGCCGTCTTGCTGCGTCTGCGCTCGACCTATCACCGCGCGCCGCTCTGTGGCTCGCGGAATGGGGCCGAAGTGCGCCGGCGCTGTCGACCGACGCGACGACAGCGGCACCAGTCCCCTCGAGCGGCTAACGGCGTTACTGGCCGTCGAGCTCGATGACGTCCTCGGTATCCGCCTGCCGCTGCTGACTCTGGCTGAGCGGGCCGAGCTGTTCCGTGGTCTCGCTGACGCTGTGCGCGCGATCCGGCACGCCGAGCAGACCGCCCAGCGTCGCGGGGGGTGGATCGCTTGAGCCGCCGCCGACTTCTCAGGTTTGAGCTCGCCCGCCATTCAAGTCTGGTGGCCGGGCCGGGTGCTTACGAGCTGATCCACGAGGTGACCGGCCGACCGCCGGTGTGGATCAGCAGGTTGCGCGGGTTTAGCGTTTCGGAGCGCACTGCGAGAGACGTGATCGCTGCCGCCGAGGTGCGCGGGTGCTTCGACGTCGAGATTCAGGGGCCGCGCTCTAGTCGTCAGCGCGCTCTCGATGCCCTGATGGCCGCCCCCGCGCCACGTTGGCCCGAGCAGGCAGACCGCGCAGGTGGTCTGTGGTGACGGACCTTGAGGAGTACGTGGAGCAATTCCGGGGACGAGTCGTACAGGAAGCGCTCGCTGCCGCGACGGCGAGCTTCTGGCGGCATCGTGCCGCCCAGTTCGAGGACGCCCGTCCTCGTGAGGGCGACTTCACCGGACGTGCGACCACCGAGGACCTGGCCGCCGCTGACCACCGGATGGCCGAGACCGCGCAGGCATGCCGCAACCGGGCCCGGATCTCGCTGATCCTCGACGAGAACGGCGAGGACCGGCAGTGCTGCTTCGCCACCGACGAGGACCGCGCCGAGCTCGACCGGCTGGGGCGCG
>JBASAN010000260.1:0-9026 GCA_049650625.1 Ornithinimicrobium sp. | reverse complement strand
GTCCACGGTGGCGGCCAGCTCGTGAAGCCGCACCAGCGCCCGTGAGGTCAGCAGGTCGCGACGCACCAGCGCCGAAACAGCCAGGCTGTCCTTCCACAACGAGCGCCCGGCCATCGCTCCGCTCGCTCCGTTCGCCACCGCGATCTCGACCTGCCCGATGAACGTCTCGTGATCGACCCCGGCCGACAGGACCGCCCATGGCACGCCGGCGGCGGCCTCGGTGACCGCAGCGCTGGCCTCGGCGGACCCGGGGTAGGGCAGCTTCAGGACCTTGGCGCCGCACTCCACGGAAATCCGGGCGGCTGCGGCGACCAGACCGGGGAAGGCTGCCTGGTAGGCCTCCTCGCTCTCACCCTCCAGACGATAGGTAAGGATCTCGACGATCAGCAGCAACCCCTCGTCGTTGCAGGCCTCGACGAGCTCACGGATCTGGCCCGCGACGTGGGAGTCCGCGTCCTGGCGGTCGGGGCGCATGTAGAAGAGCATCTTGGCGGCGTCTCCCCCGAGCTGGCGGACACGGCGCGGCGTGACGCCGTCGACATACCGCGTGTATCGCAGGCCGTCCACGGTGTCGAAGCCGGAAGCGTCCATCCCCACGACCAAGCCGGTGTCGCGGGCCAAGGTGGCGTTGTCGACGACCAAGGGCAGCGCGACCTCGGCGTCGAGCAAGATGGCGGGAGCGTGGTTGCCGAGGAACTGCACGAGGTCGCTCTTTGCGGCGGCGAGCTGCTCGGGAGTCACCGAGCCGGGACCGTCGGGCGCATCGGTCATCACGGCTTTCATGCCGTTGCGCTGGTCGGCGGCGACGATCAGCATCTTCCCGGCGTCCGTGGAGATCGCGGCCATACCGCGCCGTTCGAGGGTCGTGAGTTCGTTCATGGGGTGCTCCTGTTTCCTGGGGTCGTCGAGCAGTCCACGCAGGGCGCGGTTCTCGCTGGTCGACCTGGCTGGTGCCAGGTCAGGTAGAAGGCGGAGCGCGAAGAGCGCTGCTCCGTATGCGGTGTCCTGCTCGCGCCCGGACAGCCGCAGGTTGGGTAGGACCTGGGACCGCGCCCGCTGGACGCTCCTCATCCCGGCCCAGCCGCCGCTGAGCACGGTGTTGTCGGCGGCGGGGACCTCACGGTCCATCGCCGCGAGGAGCAGGGCGATCTCGTCGTTGCCGTGCCGCAGCAGGGCGTTGAAGAGCTCGGCGGGGCTCACCCCATCGGCCCGCACGGTCAGGGACAGGACCCCGTCGTCGTTGCGGGCACCGCTCACCTCGATGGAGCCCGGGGCCAGGACGCCGTCGAGCGGAAGGGCGGAAGCTTGGTCGTCCAGTCCGTTGCGCCCGACGCGGTCGGTGATGCCCGACAGCTGGAGGGCGCGGCGCATGAGCAAGCCGGTCTTGACCCCCGCGACCATCACGTAGCGGCCGGGGATGACGTGGCGGACCGAGTTGATCAGGACCTCGGCCAGGCGTTCTCGAGACTCCGCGGGGATGGGCTGGTCCCGCACGCGCAGCACTACCTCGGCGGTGCCCATCGAGACGTGCAATCCATCCTGCGACCCCGCCTCGGCCGAGACCAGCGACACCAGGTGGTCGTGTCCGGCCACGGTCACGCGCGCCCCCAGGAACGAGGTCGGAAGCCAACTCGCGGACGCGGCACCGAGATCGGTGCCGGCGTCGACCAGCGGTGGGAGGAAGTCCCGCGTGGCCCCCAGGTGGTCCAGCATCTCCGGCCCGGCCTGCCCGGTGTCCTGGTCCAGGAGTCCCGTACGGGAGGCCAGCGAGTACTCACTGACCGCTCGCGCTCCCATCGACAGGGCCACGAACTCCGGCACGTTGATCCACCGCAGACCTCGAAGGTCGGTCCCGGACCCCGCGAGCAGCGCGATCTTGGCCACAGAGACCTGGGCACCTGCGGGCAGCCCGGTCCGAGCGGCGAACTGGTGGAGCACAGAGGTCGGGAAAGACTCGATCTGCTGTCGGCCACGAGGGTCGAACCAGGCAAACCCTGGGGCCACTGCCTGCCCGTCCGCATCGATAAGGAAGCCGGTCTCCCCCATACCCGAAACGGCGATGGCACCGAGCGTGTCTGCGTGCGGGCCGACCAGAGCCCCGATCTCGTCAGCGACGTCAGCACACAGCGAGGTCACGGCGCGGAGGAGGTCCGCGGCGTCGATGTCGGTCGTGCCGCCGGGGCCGTGTCTCCATGGAGTCGGCTGCTGGCGGACCAGGAGCTCATGACCGTCCTCGTCGGCGACCAGGATCTTCACACCCGTACTGCCGAGGTCGAGGCCGACCACCAGGCGACGGGTCATGCGCCCGGCCGAGGCTTGACGGCCAGCACGTCGCAGGCGGCGCCGAGAAGCACGGTCTGCGCGACGCTGCCCATCACGAGCTTGCCGACTGGTGAGCGGCGTCGCAAGCCGATGACGATGCGGTCCTGGGCGGGGTCCTCGACGGAGTCCAGGATCGCCTGAGCCGGGTCGCTGGTGAGGTCGAGGTGCCGGATCTCGTGGGTGATGCCCTCGTGGCTCAGTCGCTGCGAGAGGGCATCGGCGGCACGCTCGGTCGAGAGTGGCTCGCTCTGCCCCTCGGCTACTTCGGCGCTGTGGATGACGATGAGCCCGGTGGCGGACCGTCGTGCCTCTTCGATCGCCCGGTCCAGAGCGGTCACGCCCTCGGCGCTCGGCCGGTATCCGACAATGATGGTCATCGGATCCTCCTCTCTCAGTCGGGGTGTACGGGGCGGTGGTGATGTCCAGGACGGGGCCAACGGGTCACGCCGACCCCGTCCTGGAACTCATGCAGCTGGACGGGTCGTCAGCAGCTGGACTGGTAGACCGCGTCGGCACCCGTGGTGTCGACGTTGTCGCTGGTGATGACCGTGAAGCCGGTCTGGACCATCTTCGGCGGCGCTTCGCCCTCCAGGGCGGCGACCGCTGCGTCGACCCCGTACTTGCCGATCAGGGCGGGCTGCTGGGCGATGAGCGCCTGCACGGTGCCCTCCTTCAGCGCCTTGACCTGGTTGGGCCCGGCGTCGAAGGTGACGAGCTGGACCTGGTCGGCGTTGCCGCTTTGCCGGATACCGTTCGCGGTGCCCTCGGCCGAGAACAGGTTGGTCGCGAACACCCCGACGATGTCGGGGTCTTTCTGCAGGGCCGAGCTGATCAGCTGCGAAGCAGTGGCCGGGTCGTTGCGCGAATACTGCACGCCGACGTACTCGAAGTCCGAGTCCTGACCGACGGCCTCCTCGAAGCCCTTGATGCGAGCATCGACCGTGGAGATGCCGGGGTCGGTCGAGATGACGATGACCTTGCCACCGTCGGGGTTGAGCTCCTTGATCGCTTCGAACGCCGCCGTGCCACCGCCCTCGTTGTCCGAGGCGATGGCCGAGGCGGCCATGCTCGGGTCCTCCAGGGTGGTGTCGACCAGGACGACCTCGATGTCCGCCTCCGCCGCCTGGTTCAGCGGGCCCTGCATGGCCGTCACGTCGGTGGGGGCGATCAGCAGCGCGTCCGGCTGAGAGGCCACGACGGAGTCGACGATGGGCTTCTGCAGAGTCGGGTCGAACTTCTGCGGGCCTTGGGTGTTAACGGTGACGCCGAGTTTCTCGGCCTCGGACTCTGCTCCACACTGCATGCTGATGTAGAACTCGTCACCGGCGACACCCTGGACGAACGACAGGGTGTAGTCCTCGCTGGCGGCGGCCGGCTCGGGCATGGCCGTGGCTTCCGCGGAGTCCTCGGTGCCCGAGCCCTCTGCCGACGAGTCCTCGGCTGCGGCCGACCCCTCGTCGTCCGGCTTGCTGGAGCTGCAGGCGGTCACCGACATGGCGACGATGGACATCGCGGCGACGAGCCTCATAGTGGAGTGCGACACAGGGGTGTTCCTTTCACTTGTTCCGGCGCACGAGCGCACGGAGGGGGTTGGTGGTGCTGGCGCCGCGGAGTGCGGCTGCGCGACGGGACTGGTCGATGTAGACGGCGGCGACGAGCACCGTGCCGACGGCGACGCCCTGCCAGAACGGTTGGACGCCGATGATCACGAAGCCGGCTTGGAGGACAGCCGGGATGAAGAGCCCGACGATCGTGCCGAAGATCGTGCCCTCACCGCCGAAGATCGACGTCCCGCCGATGACGACCGCCGCGATGACGTTCAGGTTGGTGAGGGACTGGCCGGCGATGGTGGTGGTGCCGAACTGAGCGAGGGACATGACGGCGCCGAGACCGGCCAGGGCTCCGGACAAGGCGTAGACCATGACCAGGTGACGGTTGACGTTGACGCCGACCCGGCGAGCCGACTCCTCGTTCGATCCGATGGCGTAGGTGTAGCGGCCGAACTTGGTCTTGTGCAGGACGATGCCACCGACCACCAGCACCACCAGGGCCACGAACGGCATCGACGGAATGCCGAGGATCTTGGTGTAGGTGCTGAAGTCCGTCATCGACTCGGGGACGGCGCGGATGTCGATGCCGCTGGTGATGACCTGCGCCAGCCCGAGGGCCACGGACAGGGCGCCGAGAGTGACGATCAGCGGTGGGATCTTGGCCCGGGCGACGAGGATCCCGTTGAGGACCCCCCAGGCCAACCCGCTGACCAGCGCCACGAGTATGCCGATCAGGGCCGTCGAGGCTCCGTCGCCACCGGTGGCTTCCATGGTCTTGGCTGCGACCACGCTGGAGAAGACCAGCACGGAGCCGATGGACAGGTCGATCCCGGAAGTGATGATGACGAACGTCATGCCCACTCCCAGGACCGCCCAGACCGCAACGTTCTGCGAGATCAGCGAGAAGTTCGAGACCGAGAGGAACTTGGTGCCGCCGGTGATCGAGAAGAACACCACGATGACGAGGAGGACGCCCAAGATCCAGACCGACTGGGTGTTGCCGAGCCGGTGGAGCAGGCTGGGGCTCGCTGGGCTTGACTCCTTCACGGCGGTGTCGCGCCGAGTGGATGTGGCAAGGCTCATGCGGCCTCTCCGTTCTTCTTGTCCAAGGCGCCGGTCATCGCTCCGACCAGCTCCTCGACGGTGGTCTTCGACGCCTCGAAAGTGGCGACCCTCGTGCCGAGGCGCATGACGTGCACGCGGTCGGCCACGTCCAACACGTGGGGCATGGAGTGGGAGATCAGGACGACGGCGATGCCCTTGGCCTGCACCCGCTTGATGCTCTCCAGGACGTTCTTGGTCTGCACGACTCCGAGGGCGGCCGTGGGCTCGTCGAGGAAGACGAGCTTGTCGGCCCAGCTGATGGCTCGGGCGATCGCGACCTGCTGGCGCTGACCACCGGACATTGACCCGATGGGGGCGGTGAAGGACCGGACGGTGCCGCCAAGCTCGGCGAAGCCCTGCTCGGCCGAGGCCCTCATCTTCTTCTCGTCCATGAAGCCCAGGCGCCCAAGCAGTCCGGGCCGCGGGATCTCTCGGCCCAGGAACATGTTCTGGACGGGATTGAGGTGCGGAGCCAGGGCCAGGTCCTGGTAGACCACCTCCATTCCCAGCTCCGAGGCCTGCTGCGGCGAGGTGATGGTGACCTCGTTGCCTTGGAACAGCAGCTGGCCCGAGTCGAGGGCGAGATTGCCGGTCAGGGCCTTGACCAGGGTGGACTTGCCGGCGCCGTTGTCGCCGATGATGGCGACAACCTCACCTTCGTGGACGTCGAAGTCCGCCTGGTCCAGTGCGCGCACGTGGCCGAAGCTGCGAGAGACCTGACGGGCCTCCAGGATGGGAGTGCTGACGTTCGCTTTCATGCAAAACACCTCACGTCGTTGTGGGCTCAGGTGGCTGCGATGCAGCCAAGGGGGTCTAAGGAGTGATGACGACTTTGTGCACGCTGCGGTCGTGCTCGACGGCTTCGATCGCCTCGGCGTAGTCGGAGAGGGAGAACCGGTGCGTCACGATGCCGTCGGTCTTGACTCGTCCGGAGCGCAAGGCCCGGATGGCAGCGTCGAAGGACGTGATCTCGGCGAAGGACCCTTTGATGGTGATCTCGCGACGGAAGACGTCGAAGGGCTCGAAATGGGCGACGTCCTCGGGGTGGGTCACCCCGTACACCAAGACCGTCCCTCCACTGCGGGTCAGCGGCACGCAGATGTCGGCTACCGATGTCGACCCGCTGGCCTCGATCACGTAGTCGTAGCCGTCGGTCCCGGAGGCCTCCAGCAGTTTTGCCCGGTTGGCTTCGGGGTCAGTGCGGTCGATCAGGACGGTGTGGTCGATGCCGAGCTGCTCGGCCGTGTCGAGCTTGAACTGGGTGGGGGCCGCGACCGTCACGCGGATCACGCCACTGGCGCGGAGCATCTGAGCGAGCAGCAGACCGGTGGGGCCGGCACCGAAGACCAGGGCGGTCGATCCGGGCCGGGGCGAGAGACTCTCGACGCCGTGCATCGCGCAGGCGGCGGGCTCGGTGAAGACTGCCAGAGCCGGGTCCAGGCCCTCGACGGAGAAGACCAGGTCGGCGCGGACAACCACGTACTCGGCGAAGACGCCAGGGAAGTTGGTGCCCAGTCCCTTCAGCGCACTGCACACGATGGTGCGTCCGGCCCGGCAGTAGTCGCACTGGCCGCAGGCGATGTTGGGGTTCACCGTGACCTGCTCCCCGAGGGTGAACCGGTCCACGCCGTCCCCCAGGGCGTCCACCGTTCCCACGACCTCATGCCCCGGCACCAGCGGGAAGACGGCGTTGAAGTCACCATGATGGATGTGCACGTCGGTGCCGCACACGCCGGCCTGCTCCACCTTGATCCGCACCTCTCCCGGCCCCGGGTCGGGGGTGGGAACATCGCGGACGGCGAACTGTCGCGGGCTGTCGTAGACCACTGCCTTCATGGTGTTGCCTCAAGTCCTCACGGTTGTAGGTCGAGCGGTGCATCCGGTCCGTTGCCGGCGTGTCATCGAGGTGCTGGCCGCGGCTGAGAACCGCTCGGCTGAGAGAGACCGTACCGCAGATCGGGGCCATATGTCACCGGTGTCAGAAAGTTTCCTCAAGAAATATGTCACCGGTGTCACACTGAAGGACTCCGAAGCCTTCTCGGGGGGGTCGCGCAGGGCTGTCAGCGGCTTCGGCACGCCGAGATGCAGCCCACTCTCAGGCGCCGCGCTGCTCCTGATGGGCCAGCGGTGTTGCCTCGGTCGGGTCGTGCTCGCTGCCTCCGACCGGGAGGCGACACGACTCGCGCTCGATGAGGGTGACGGGCAGCACGGTGCGGCGGCGGAGCCGCTTCTGGGGATGGGCGATGCGCTCGAAGAGTCGCTGGGCCGCGAACGTGCCCACCGCCGTGGGGTCCTGGTCGATGACCGTGACCGGCGGGTTGAGTGCCGCCGCCATCGGGAAGTCTCCGAAGCTGATCAGGACCATGCCGGGCCCGCGGAGCCGCTGCAGCGCCGGGAAGACATGCCCCGTGGTGCGTGCGTTGGAGGAGAAGACCGCGGTCGGGGGCTCGTTAAGACTCGTGAACCTTCGCAGAGTGTCGTCCAGACTGGCGGCGTCGGGTGCGCCGGTGAAGACCAACGCGTCGTCGGGGGTGAGACCGGCATCCTGCAGCGCGGAACGATAGCCCTCCAACCGCTTGAGCGTCGTCGGTGCCTGGTCTGCACCGCCGAAGAACGCGATCCGGTGATGACCGTGGCTGATGAGATGTGCGGTGGCGACCTGGGCCCCGCCGAAGTCGTCCTCCACCACGCAGTCCGCCGCGACCTTCGTCGGGGCGCGGTCGACAAACATGATCGGGGTCCGCTGCAGCCACGGGCGGAGATAGGACTGGTCCGTGGACACGGGGCACGAGACCAAGCCCTGCACCTGCCGCTGGAGCAACGCTTCCACGGCGGCCTGCTCGTAGGCGGAGTCGTATCCCAGGCTCGTCACGATGACCGCCGTCTGGTGAGCCCGGGCCTCGACCTCGATCGCCTGGACGATCTGAGCGAAGAACGGGTCGGCGATGTCCGGCACGGCCACCCCGATGGCTGCGTCACGACCTGTCCGGAAGGAGATCGCCATCGTGTTCGGCACGTACTGCAGCTCGGCCACTGCGGCGTGCACACGCGCGCGCACCTTGTCCGAGACGTAGGGATCCTCGCGGAGCACACGCGAGACGGTCTTGGCGCTGACCCCGGCGCGCAGAGCCACGTCCCGCATCGTCGCCATACTCACCTCCTGGGGGTGCTGGTGGTTCACCTCGTGAACGTCGAGGATGACGTGTTGTCGGGTCGAGCGCCATCACCCTACTCAGCAGCGGGACCCTGCCGTCGATCGTTGCGGTGGCTGCGCGGAAACACCGCTGAGGACAGCACGGCGTCGGCGATCCGATCCGGGTGCTGCTCGGCGTCGACCTCGAGGTGGGGCACCCGTGGGGGGTCGAGGTCGAGCCCAGCCGCCCAGTCGTAGTCCAGCTTGGCGCGGTCCCGGTCCGCGCCTCGCTGCCCGACCCGCCGGACCACCTCGTCGGCCGAGATCCGCAGCCACACCAACACGCTGCTGGCACCGGCTGCCGCCAGGCGTTGACGCAGCTCGTCCCAGGTGGCGAGATCGCCTCGCTCCGACGTGAACGGCGCCACCAGGACGACGTCGACTCCCGTCGCGACGTTGTCCTCCGCGAGCGCGATGATCGTCTCGTAGCGGGCATCGCGAGTGACGGCGACCAGGCGCGGGTCGTCCAGATCGTCCGTTCCGTGCAACGACTGCACGACGGCAGTCAGGCTCTGCGTCGCGGTGTCGAGGTCCAGCAGTGCCGCCTTGAGCTGGCGAGCGAGCACCGCTCCCACCGTCGACTTCCCGGATCCCGGAGCTCCACTGACCAGGACCGCCACCGGCGCGAGGGTGTCCCTGTGTCCTGCCATCCTGGACTCTCCTGATCGTCTCGACCCGCGACCCAACCCGCTGACACCCCTGCCCTACCGCGCGATGGTACTCGTTCGCGGCCCGCGTCGGCCGAGCTGCGACCGATGCGGGGTCAGTCCTGAGCCGAGAAGGCCGCGTCGAAGGAGGAGGTCGACGGCTCGAAGTCCAGTCCTTTGAGGAAGTCGAGCGCTTCTTTGGCCCCGTGC
>JBASAN010000259.1:0-7555 GCA_049650625.1 Ornithinimicrobium sp. | reverse complement strand
CCGCTGCGGTCCACGCCGAAGTCGCAGGCGAAGACCAGGCATTTGCTGGCTCCACCCAACCAGAGTCCGTACCGCGTGTACCACGGCTCGTCGAGGTTCATATTGTCGATGCGCGCTTGGATCTGCTGCTCGCGGTTCGTCGCGTTGCTCTGGCGCAGGTCCTTGAGGGGGTCGTCAGAGTTGATGGTGAGGACGTACATCAAGATCGACGCCAAGAACAGGATCAGAACCGAGATCCCGATGCGTCGAAGGATGAACTGGAGCACGACATCGCCTTCCTGACGGATGATGCGGAGCAACAATGCGGGTCGATCACCCTGTGTGAGAGTGACCCTAGCGCCAAACCGTGCCGGTGCGGCTGATCTGACGAGACGAGCAGGGACGGATGTCGCGGCGACGTCCGCCCCTGCTCGGGTACAGCTACTCGTGCGGCCCTACGTCACTCAGCGCGGACCCACTGCTCTGCGTTCCAGGAGATCTGGGTCTGGGTGGAGTTGAAGTAGACGTTGTCGATCGTGGCGTCTGCTCCGACCACGCCCGGGTGCGCGAACACCGGGATGCCATACAGGTCATCCCACAGCAGCTTCTCGATCACCTTGCGCTGCTCTTTCCACACCTCCGGGTCGTTGGACGATGCCAGCTCCTCCCATGCAGCGTCCACTTCCTCGTTGCTGTACTTGCCGAAGTTCTGACCGCCATCCGTGGAGTAGATCGGCTGACCCGAGGCGACCTGGCCCGACCCGGCCCACGCGAAGAGCGCGACCTCGTAGTCGCCCACCTCCAGGGGACCGCCGGCGGCGAAGAAGTCCGCGTTGCCTTCGTCCTGGATGTTGAAGCCGGCCTCGTCACAGCTGGACTTGATGGCGGAGACCTCATTGGTACGACGCTGGTTCGGCGCGGAGTAGCCGATGCGGACATCGACCGGAGTCTCCAGACCGGACTCCTCGAGCTTCGCCTTCGCGCCTTCGATGTCGACCTCGTCGTAGCGACCGTCGTAGGCCGCTTCGACCGTCTCGTCGTAGTCGTCCTGGAACGGGAAGACCTCACGCAGGTTCATCACGACACCTTCGGGGTCGACCGGCTTGATGAGGTTGTCCACGATCTGCTGACGCGGGACACACATCGCGAAGGCCTCGCGAGCCGCAAGGCCGCCGTTCTCATCGGCGAACGGGCTGCTGTCCACGAAGTTGTAGTCCAGGTGCTCCCAGGTCAGTGTCGGCCCGGTGATCAGCCTGAAACCGTCGCCCATGGCTTCGATGGCGTCGACCGTGTCGACGTCGGGCTGCGGCTCGATGATGTTGATGTCGCCGTTCTGCAGTGCCTGCACCATGGCCTCGGGAGCCGTGAAGCGGAAGGTCAGGTTCTTGGTGGCGGGGGGCGGGCCGTAGTAGCTCTCGTTCGGCACGAGGGTCAACGACTCCGGGCTGTTCCAGGTAGCACCGTTGAGGGTGTACGGACCGCTGGAAGGCACCAAGGACGGGTCTGGCATGTCCCCACCCTGGAAGTTCCATCCGGTGTTCCAGAACTCTGCTGCGTCGGCCATGTTGGCCGTGTCGCGATCCAGGATGGCCTGGGCCAGCTCTGCGGGCTCCACGCCGATCTGTTCCGCGAGGACGTGCGCGGGCAGTGGGGAGGTCGGGACGAGCTCCCAGTCCGGGTACGGGTTGGGGTAGGTCAGCGTGAAGGTCTTGCTGTCGACCTCGGTCTCCGGTCCTTCGGGGACCTGGACGCCGAAGGTGTCGCTGACCGGGTCGAACTCGCCGTCACCATCGGGGAAGAGGGTCTCGGGGTTCGAGGAAGCCCACTGCAGCAGGAAGTCGTTGGACGTGATAGGTGTCCCGTCCTCCCACACCGCGTCGTCGGAGATGGTGTACTCCACCGTCAGCGGGTCATCGCTGGTCTGCTCGTAGGTGCCGAAGTCCTCGTTGGGGAACACGGTGCCGTCGGTGCCGAAGTAGTTGAACCCTTCGCGCAGCTGGTCGTTCACGACCGAGTTGTAGACCGAGTTCGTGGCGCTGGTCTCGCCGTTGTAGGTCTCCCATTCGACCTCACCCACGGAGTAGGTGATCTGGTCGTCCTTCGTGGTGATGTCTCCCAGGTCAGGCTTCTCCAGCACGGTCTCCTCAGAGCCGCCCTCCTCCGATCCTGCGCTTTCCTCGCTGCCCTCCGAACCGCCTCCGGACTCGCTGTCGTCCGAGCCAGAGGTGCAGGCGCTGAGAACCAATGCCCCAGCAGCCGCGATGGCCATCGTCGTACGCCTGATCTTCAATGTTCCTCCTGAGTGAAAGGTTGGGAGCGCAGGTAGGCGGCGATCCACGTGATCGTCGCCACGAACCCTGAGCACACATCCGACGTTCAGTGCCCAACGTAAGCGCCATCGGGTGGATTCGCCACTACTACAACCCAAGTTGACCGAAACGTTATGCAGGCGAAACGCCCTGGCAACGCGATGCCTCAGCCCCCCAGATCTGCGGAATCCACGGCGATGACCAGGCGGTCCGTGGTCTTCGACGCGCTGCGCCGGGCTCTGAGCCACCGGGTCATTCCCAGCAGCTCGTCGTCCTGGTCAGCGCGGAGCACCAGACGGGAGACGCCGGCGTCGTCGATGAGCGGACCGTGCGTGGTGACGGAGCTCTTCTCCCTTCCGCTGGCACCGCGCAGTTGCTCTGCAGCGGCGGTCACCGCCGCAGGCTCGCCGGAGACGAGTACTGTCCTGCCGTAGGGCGGCAGCGCCAGGTCGCGACGCTCGGCCAGTTCGAGGCCAACCAGCCATTGAGGGTCCCACCGCACTAGGGCCTCCACGGGGCGGACGTCTCCGTGGGCTGGCACTCCGGCCAGCACGACCTCACCCGCTTCGCCGCGACTCCTGGTCAGTGCCGCCGCGGCAGCCCAACGTCGGCACGCCTCGATCGGACTGTCGAGCCCGGCACGATCCAGGAGCGCCCACCCGTCCAGCAACACCGTGGCGGCATAGCGCCGGTCCGCCACGGGCTCCGCCCCAGGGGTGGCGACGATGATCGCGGGCTCGTCGGACACGCGCGGCAAGACCTGCCCCGCCTTGGAGCTCACCACCGGCACCCCGGGGAAGGCGCGCCCGATCTCGTAGGCGGTCCGCTGTTCGCCGCGGACCGCGCCCCGGCGCTGCCAGGCACCGCATTCCGGGCACGCCGTCGGCGGAACCTCCCGGCCACACCACTGACAGACGGGTGCCTGGTCAGGTCCTGCGACCTGAGCCGGACCGTGACACGACGGACAGTCCAACCGGTGCCGACAGCGCGCGCAGCTCAAGCCCATCACATATCCCCGCCGAGGCACCTGCACCAGAACAGGTCCGCGTTTCAAACCGCGTGAGATGACACGCCAGGCCAGCGACGGCATCCGCGCCGTGTTGGCTGCCGCGTCACGAGAACCCTCATACCCCTCGCCTGCCACCGTGACGACCGGCATCTGCTCCCGCACCGTGCCCGTGGCCGCGTGCACGCTCCGCAGCTCGCCCTTCTCGACCCAGGCGGCGACCTCGGCACTGCGCACGTACCCCGCCATGAGCACAGCAGCACAGGCATCATCGGCCCGCGCCTTCACCACATCCCGGACGTGCGCGTACGGAGCGCGGGGCTCTCGGTGCGTGTCGTCCGCGTCGTCCCACACCACGAACAGGCCGGGCTTCACCACCGGGGCATAGGCGGCCGACCGCGTGCCGACCACGACGGTGTGGTGCCCCCGGAGCACCGACAGCCATGCACGATAACGGGCTGCCGGGCCGAGGTCGGCGGTCAACGTGACGAAACTGTCGACCCCCAACTCAGCCTCGAGGGCCTGTCCTACCCGGTGCACGTCTCGGTAGTCGGGCAGCACGATGACGCTTCCCCGCCCCGAAGCTTGGGTGGCGCCAACGGCTTCGGCGATCGCGTCAGGCCAGTCAAGGCCCTCGGGCTGGCTCGGCAGAGCCAACAGCGAAGCGCGCGGAGACTCCCCTGCGGCGAGTCGACCCAACAGCGCTGTCCCGGCGGGGTAGCGAGCCCAGGCCCGTCCCGAAGTCCGCGGCGTATGGCGCGGCCGGTCGCCCTCGGCCAGGCGCTGGCTCACCCGTGCAGGGGGCACCTCGCTCTCTGCCTGGGCGTGCCGAGGGGGGATCGCGAGCCTCAGCACGTCCGACAATGTGCCGGCGTAGTCATCAGCGACCGCGCGGCTGACCCGCAGGATGTGCTGGGTCAGCACCGACTCCGGGGACACCACCCGCCGGATGGGGGTCAGCGCTCCACCGTGCTCGGCCTCTCTCTCTCGGGACACCACGAAGCCGTCATGGTCCCGGCCGGCGAACCGCACCCGGACCCGCGCTCCCGGGACCGCGGAGGACTGGTCCGCGGCCGGGACCGCATACTCGAACGGCCGGTCCAGGTGCGCCAGAGGCGTGTCGATGACCACCCTCGCTACCGGGTCGTCCTCGGCCAGCGGTCCCGCCTCGGTAGCTCTCGACGCCCGTCCCTGCTGGGTCGCAGGCACCAGCGCGAGCTGCTCGGCTCCCGAATCCGTCATGCCACCGTTCTACGCGAGATGGCCGACAGACCCAACCGGGCCTAGAGCGCCGACTGCAGGGCCTCGATCCGGTTCGTCAGCTCCCAGGTGAAGCCGTTCTCCAGACCGGCCGCAGTGCGCCGGCCGAAGTGTCCGTAGGCAGCAGTCGGCTGGTAGATCGGGCGCAAAAGGTCGAGCTCCTCGACCAGTGCCGCTGGGCGGAGGTCGAAAACCTGGGTGATGGCCCGCTCGATCGCCTCGACCGGGACGGTCTCGGTGCCGAAGGTCTCCACGTAGAGACCCACCGGGCTCGCGGCTCCGATGGCGTAGGCCACCTGGATCTCGACCCGTCGGGCGAGGTTGGCCGCGACGACATTTTTAGCCACCCAACGCAAGGCGTAGGCGGCGGACCGGTCGACCTTGCTTGGGTCCTTCCCGGAGAAGGCTCCTCCCCCGTGCCGCGCCATTCCCCCGTAGGTGTCCACGATGATCTTGCGGCCGGTCAGTCCGGCGTCTCCCATCGGTCCTCCGACCACGAACGTGCCGGTGGGGTTGATCAGGACCCGGAAGTTGGTGGTGTCGATGCGCACTCCCGCGTCGTGGCAGGCCTGCAGCACCGGCGCGATGACCCGCGCCCGGATGTCCGGCCCGAGCTGACCGTCCAACGAGATCCCCTCCGCGTGCTGGGTGGACAGCACGATGGTGTCCCGCCGGACAGCCTTGTCTCCGGCGTACTCGATGGTCACCTGGGTCTTGCCGTCGGGGCGTAGGTAGTCGAGCTCAGCACTCTTGCGGACATCGGCGAGCTGCTCCGCCAGACGGTGGGCCATGAAGATGGGCAGCGGCATCAGCTCAGGCGTGTCGTCACACGCGTAGCCGAACATGAGCCCCTGGTCTCCCGCGCCCTGAGCGCTGCGTACGTCCTCGGTGCTGCCGTTGCGGTGCTCGTATGCGGTGTCCACCCCGACAGCGATGTCCATGGACTGCTCACCGATGGAGACCTCGACGCCACACGTGCGGCCGTCGAAGCCCTTGTGCGAGTTGTCGTAGCCGATGTTCAGGATGGTGTCGCGCACGATCCTCGGGATGTCCGCATACCCCGAGGTGCGCACTTCGCCCGCGACGTGGACCAGCCCCGTGGTCACCAGCGTCTCTACAGCGACGCGTGACTGCGGGTCCTGCCGCAGGATCTCGTCGAGGATGCCGTCACTGATCTGGTCGCAGATCTTGTCGGGGTGTCCCTCGGTGACGGACTCAGAGGTGAATAGTCGAGGCAAGTGGTCTCCTAGGATGCAGCGGCTGCTGACGGTGGACGCGGAAGTCTAGCGGGACAAGATCAGCGGTCGGCACGGCCTTGCAGGACCGCGTCCCAGACCGCTGCCGCCGTCTCGGTCTTGCTGACCGGGCCGACGGTCTCGACGACGCTCTTGCCGGGAGTCAGCAGATGGACCGTGCTCCGGTCGGCACCGAAAGTCCCACCGCTGCTCACGTCGTTGGCGACCAACAGGTCGCAGCCCTTGCGCTCCAGCTTGGCCCGAGCGTGGGCCAGAACGTCGCCGTCGGCGTCCCCGGTCTCGGCGGCGAAACCGACGAGGAACGGGCGACCTCCGCCCTGCCGGTCGCGGACCAAGGAGGCCAGGATGTCGGGATTGCGCACCATCTCCAGCGTGATGCCGTCTTCGGTCGAGCGGTCCTTCTTCATCTTCGATTCCGCAACCTGAGCCGGTCGGTAGTCCGCCACGGCAGCAGCCATGACAACGGCGTCGCATTCGGTCTCGGATGACGCAGAGCGCACCGCTTCCTGCAGCTCAGCGGTAGTCTCCACGCGCTCCACCCGCACCCCGGCCGGGTCCTCCAGCGTGCTGTTGGCCGAGATGAGCAAGACCTGCGCCCCCCGCTGCGCGGCCACTGCAGCCAGCGCGTAACCCTGCTTGCCCGACGACCGGTTGCCGACGAACCGGACCGGGTCGATGGGCTCACGCGTGCCACCTGCCGTGACCACCACGCTCAGGCCGCCCATGTCCTGCTCACTTCGGACACGCTCGGAGGTCGTCGCGCCCAGCAGGCTCATCGCCGTCTCGTAGATCTCCTCGGGTTCGGGCAGCCGGCCGGGTCCACTGTCAGGGCCGGTCAGGCGCCCGCTGGCGGGGTCCAGCACCCTGATGCCGCGGCGACGAAGGGTGCGCACGTTGTCCACGGTGGCCGGATGCAGCCACATCTCGGTATGCATCGCCGGGGCCATGAGCACGGGGCAACGTGCGGTCAGCAGCACGTTGCTCAGCAGGTCGTCAGCCAGGCCGTGGGCCGCCTTCGCCACCACGTCGGCCGTGGCCGGGGCTACCACGACGAGGTCGGCACGTTGACCGATGCGCACATGCGGCACCTGATGGACGTCATCCCACACCTGCGCCGAGACGGGGTTTCCCGACAAGGCGGCCCACGTGGGCTCACCCACGAAGCGCAGCGCGGCCTGCGTCGGTACCACGGTCACATCATGACCCGCCGTGACCAAGCGTCGTAGCAGAGCACAGGACTTGTATGCGGCGATCCCGCCGGAGACGCCGAGCACGACGCGCATCGACGGGTCGATCCTCAGCTGGTGCTGTCGGGGCTGCTGGTGGCCAGCTTGCGCTGGTCGATCTCGTGCAACGCGATAGACAGCGGCTTGTCGGTCTGCTCGGCGTCCACCAAGGGGCCCACATACTCCAGCAAACCCTCACTGAGTTGCGAGTAGTAGGCGTTGATCTGACGGGCGCGCTTGGCCGCGTAGATCACCAAGGCGTACTTGCTGTCAGCCTTCTCGAGGAGGCTGTCGATCGCCGGGTTGGTGATGCCGTCGGGGTGCGCAATGGTGCCAATCACGAAATGGGTATCCCTCTGTTGGTCGTGCCTTTGGGTGGAGTAGTGAGCAATGATACGAGTTCTTCACTGGCGCGGTCGACATCGTCGTTCACGATGGTGACATCGAACTCCTGCGCGGCCGCCAGTTCCTGCCGCGCGGTGCCGAGTCTGACCTCCCGCTCTTGGGCCGACTCCGTGC
>JBASAN010000258.1:0-5930 GCA_049650625.1 Ornithinimicrobium sp. | reverse complement strand
GAAGGTGACACCGGTTCGACTGCTGTGTTCGGCTCCGTATCGGGGGCGAGGGTCGCGAAGTCGGCGGCGACGGCCGAGGCGCCGAGTTTCCGCGATGTCGGCTCCGTCCAGTCGCCTGGACGAATCGGCCTTCTGGTGCACGACAGCTTCTCCGCGCGGATGGCGCTTCCGATCATCGGGACCGACGAAGCCGCCGAGTTCGCGGTTTCCATGCCAGTCCAGATTCCGGCGGTGACGGCGACAAGCCTGGCCGGAGTAGCGGAGCTTCGCTGGGTCGTCGACGTTGCGGTGAGCGCGACCAACATGCCGGCAGGACGTGGCCTCGACGGGCACGCCCTCTTCGTGGACCCCGATGAGGCGTACGAGACGTGGGTCCGCTCGGGGTCACGGGGAATCAGCTACGAGGCGAGTCGATTCTCGATGACCTTCGGGGACCCCGCGAGCCAAGCGAACCTCGCCCGTCCGCGCCTGAAGGTCCTCAACCTTCTCGGTTGGACCAGGGAGGTGACAGCGCAGAACGGCTACGACATCGCCTACTCGGACGCCGGGCGACGCGCGCACCTGCTTGCCTCCTTGTGGGGCTCGCGTGACGCGATGTGTGCCGACTTCGCCGGCCAGTTCGCCGATGTCGCCGCCGCCTTCACACGCACGGGCAAGGGCACCCGTGACGTCTACCCCAACGACGAGGGTTGTTACATCGCGGGCAGCGGCGGCTACCTCAACTTCGCCGGCCTTCGCGACATCTACGCCCCGGCCAGCCCGCTGGCGGCCGGCGCAGTTGATGGAAGTGCCGTCGCCGTGCCGGATGCCAAGGCTGAGGCACAAGATCTGGAGCGCCGCAACGCCCTGACCCGAGACGCGATCGACCCGCTCATCAGTCGTGGCGTGCTTCGCCGAGGCCTCACGCTGATCTGCTCGACCTGCGCACAGGCTGCCTTCATCGCCCTCGACGACCTGGGGCAGGCGAATGTGTGCCCCCGGTGTGCCGGCAAGACGGATCTGACGCGCTACGCCTGGAAGATGCCCGCGGACGAGCCGACGTGGTTCTACGACCTGCATCCCGTCGCGCGAACGCTGTACACCTCGCATGGCCACGCCCCACTGCAGCTTGCCGCCTACCTGCAGAAGCGCTCGCGCCGGTTCAGCGACGTGGCCGAGCTCGAGCTGTTCCACCAGGGTCGGCGGAAGGCGATCGCCGAGACTGATCTCCTGGCACACGCCGACGGCCTGATCCTGACCGGTGAGGTCAAGACGAACGACCACATCAACGACTCTGGACAGTCGCTCGCGAAGGCTGCCGGCAAGCGGATCGACTGGGCTGCTGCGGTGCGCGCCGACGAGGTGCTCCTGGCAACGACCCAGGCGGCTTGGCAACAGTCATCGGTTGACGCGGTCGCCAAGGCGATCGCCAGCGCGGCGAGCGCCGGCCGCTTCCCACCTCACCGAACCCCGAGGCTGAGGGTGATCGCGGGGCTGGGGACGCCGATAGTGGCGGATCGGACACAGCGGTAGACGCCGCCAACATCGGCGGTCAACAAGGGGGCTACGCGACGGTCGATATATCCACGGGCCCGGTCGTAGTGCTCCGATCTAGGCTGACGCCATGACTGTGAATCAGCCCGCCAAGAACCGAGTAAGGGGCGCTCACATGGTGTCCAGCGGGTACATCAGCGCATGGGCTGATGGGAAGAACGTCATCGCTGTGCTCGATGTGGAGAAGGGGCTCGGATATCACAAGTCCTACAAGAAGGCGACTGTCGTTAACTACGTCTACGAGCCAGTCGTGCTCAGCTATGACCTCGAAGGCGAGTATGCGCGTATTGAGAGCGAAGGCATTCGTGTAATCCGCAAGATGCGAGAAGGACTTGGGTTGACCGATGCCGAGAGGACGCGCCTAATCGAGTTCCTCGAGATGCACCGCTACCGAGGGCGGTACTCCGATCGCGCGGAGGTGAGGGTTCCCGCTGTGGCAATGATGACCGATGGTGCGGCCAGGGATGTTGAGCTCAGGCTGGGCGACATGATGCTGCTCACCCGAGCCCGGGAGCCTGGGCCGAGGCTCACCGAACTCGCCTTGGAGCAGTGGACCTGGACTGTGTGGGAGGTCGACGACATCCCTACCGGCGACGGTGCGGTCATGCTCTGGGGGTCAACCTCTGAGACCGGTGCCGACCGCGTCTCCATCGTGACCTTCCCGCTGTCGCCGACACAGTTGCTCTTGATCGGCGATGAGCTGCCGGACGGCGTGCCTTTCAAGATGCGGCTCGCGATGAATTGCCGGCGCTGGATCGTCGGGAAGAAGGGCAGCTTGAACTTCGAGCAGGCAGCGGTCATCGCCACCAAGCACGCCACGGAGCGCGCCTAGAGCCCAGTGTGATCGCGCAACCACGGAGCCCCCGTCCTAGGCAATTCTCGGACCAGGGAACGCGGGTCGTATCGAGGCGATTACGGCGTTGCGTTGAGATTGGAGTTGCCTGCGTCAATCTGGGCGAAGTGGGCGCCCAGGCTGAGCGCGCCGACATACCTCGGCGGCTGGAGTGGCGTGCGTGCCCTTTGACCGCAACCCGCGGTCAGTCGCACGCCGTAAGTTGGTCCCGCTGTCGGCGCCAGGGACGTCCGCCAGCTGCTCAGGCCGGGGGTGGGGCTCGACCAGGCCCAACGAACCGGTGGGCCGGTGTACGGGTGCACTCATCCCACCGGTGGATCGGCAGATCGTCGCCATCTTCGATTGATCGTCCCGATCTCAAGAAAACTTTAGACGGATGTTGGTCCTCGTGATCCTGGGGCGGGGATTCCCGCCTTCTGTAAGCACGACTAGGTCTGAGGTGTTCGGGATGAGGAACTGCAGCCAGGGGTTCCGGAGCGTGCTCGCATCGGCGAGCGTGTTCTTGCATCGCGTGCAGACGACGAGGTCAGTCCCGGGTGGGGAGGGTCGCCCGTTGCAGAGCGTTCAGCAGCCCGAGTACTCGGTCGCGGTCGACGGTGTAGTGGCGGTTCTCGTCGCGGACCAGGATGCCGATCTCTTCGAGAGCAGCGGCGTTGTTCTGGATCATCTGGCGCTCGAAGCCGAGCGCTCGCATCGCGTCTGCCTGGCGTCCAGGGTGCGATGCGAAGTAGCCGATCAATCGGATCCGCAACTCGCTGGCGAAGGCCTGGGTGGCTGTCTCAAGGACGTCAGACGCGTCGATCGCGACGGGTGGTCGTTGTGGCACGCACCCATTGTGCCGGTACCCACCCCTGTACGGGGGAAGCAACATCAAAATGACGGGACGATCTTGACAGATTGCAAGTGTCTAGCGTGTGATGTTCAGGTCTGGCACTGTTTGTTTCGAGCGCATCGCCGCCATCTCGGGAGGATCGGCCGATGAACGGATTGATCGTTTGCGCACCGCGAGGCACTCGCGACGTTGCCACGTGGGATCCCCGTCTGGATGAGTCCATCCCTTTGCCACTTGACGACCACACGCCAAGCGGTGCGGAGTTTGCGTCGATCGCGGAGGTGCTTGCTCGATGAGAACTATCGCTGTCGGACGCTGGGTCGTTAGTTCACTCTTGGCGACGAGTGTGACCGTAACTATGAGCGGGTGCGCCACGGACTCGTCTCCCGACCCCTTGCCGCCACCAGACACGACCTCCTCGAACGTCGCGTCGCCGTCCAGCGTGGTCAAGCCAAGCGAGTTGAGTTCTGGCGTCGAACCGTGGAGGCAGCGCTTTGAGCAAGATCAGATGTCTGCCTACGACGACGCGCTCGCTCGTTGGAATGAGTACGTAGAGCGTGGCGGGCCCATCTACGCCAGGGGGCAAAACACAGCGAGCGCTCGAAAGTTCTTCCGCGAGATGGACTTTCGCTGGCGGGAACAAATTAGGGCACTGGAAGGACTCGAGCGAGCGGGCGTCAAAGAGGTTCGAGCACCAAAGCCGCTAGGAGCAAGGGCCAAGGAGGTCAGGTTGCGCCCGAACGGCACCGGAACGGTCGTCATCAGCCAGTGCACTGACTACACCGGTGCCCGCTACGAGCGGAACGGCAAGGTGGAAAAGGGTGTCAAGCCAGAGAACCTAGTGGCCCCACTCATCGTCACAATGCGAAAGCAGTCAACTGGAAGTGACTGGAAACTCGATGGAGTCGAGCTACGTGGCGATCAGTCATGCGCCAGGTAACGCTACTCCTATCGGCGTTGATCGCCGTCGCCCCGACAACCACCACGCTGACCGTGCTTGCTGCCGCGCCTGCAGCAGCGGACTGCGCCAAAGCAAGCACCCTCGGGGTTTGCGTAGAGGCGCAGTCCTTTGACAGCGAGCCATCTTCGTCGAGTGGAGCGGTGCCAGACGCCGTGGCCGTCCCGCAGTCCTCTTCGCAAACGCTCCTCAAACCGGGGATGATCGCGAGCTCAGCAGCGACGATCGATGCCGTCACCAGTCTCGGAATCGACGTCGAGGTGCCCGATCCTTGTGTGGGCCTTGGCGCTAACCAGGTTTGTCCTGGCCAGACTCTTGTTCCGATTGGCCAAGCCGCTCCCGTGCCACCGGTTGCGGAAGGGCCGGCGGCCGCGCCAGCGCCTGCGCCGGTGGACGGGGGAGCGGTGGCGGTCCAGCTGATCGACCGCGCCCCGTTCGAGGTAGCGGAGGTTCGGACGGCCCCTGAGGCGCCGTTCAAGTCTTATGTGAACCTCGACAACTGGATGTGGGTGCCCGGGGGTCAGTGGCACGACGTGGTGGCCTCGGTCGACTCCGGGGCGGCGACGGTGACGATCACTGCGGTCCCCACACGGGTGGAGTGGCAGATGGGCGACGGCGGCGTCCGCAGCTGCTTCGACGCTGGTCGGGAGTGGCAGACGTTCTACGGCGACGCCGAGCAGACCAGCTGCTCCTACACCTACGAGCGGCCTTCGATCACCGCCGCGACGCCCGAGGGTGCGTTCGCGGTGCACGCCCGGTTCTTCTACGACGTCGCCTGGACCTGTGCCGGTGCCTGCGCCGAGCCGGGTGGCGCGCTGGGGGAGTACCCCGCGCCAGCGGGTATGGCCGACCTGGTGGTGGGCGAGCGTCAGTCCGTCGTCGTCAGCGGGAGCTACCGATGAGCATCCGCCACCAGCACACCCCCGACCGGCACCCATTCGAGCGCCTTGCGGACGCGGCGCGCGGTGAAGGGGCGTTGCGTCCCGGTGAGGTCGCGCCGAACCCACCGGCCGAGGTCACGACAAGCGGTAGTCGCAGCGGTGTGAGCCGAGAGCGCAGGTCCACGCGCTCTCGCGACAAGGCCGGGCAGCGCTCAGGGCTTCCGTCGTCGCAGACGTCGCGCTCTGGTGGTCGGTGGCAGGGCCGGCCCCGACCGCGGGGCCTTCTCGTCCTGGCGGTCTTGCTGGTGGTGGGATTCGGTCTGGCGACGGCGTACATGGTGACCCGCGCCGGTGACCGTGTCTCGGTCCTCGCGCTGGGCGCCCCGGTGGCCGAGGGGCAGGTCCTCCAGCGCTCCGACCTCGTCTCCCAGGCCGTCTCGGGGGTGCCGGGAGCGGTGGAGGTCTCCAGGGTCAACGAACTGGTCGGCCAGACCGCGACGGTCGACCTGCTCGCGGGTCAAGTGCTGACCGCTGACATGTTCACCACCGAGGCGACACCGGCGCGCGGCGAGGCCGCGGTCGGGCTCGCCCTGGACCCGACCAGGGTCCCGACGGCCGGGCTCGAGGCCGGTGACCTGGTCGACGTCATCGCGGTCCCCGCCTCGCAGGGCGAAGCTGCCGCTGCGCCCGGGGACGGGACACGGGCACAGAAGCCCCGCGGAACCTTGAACCGGCCTACGGTGCTTGCTCGTGGTGCGTCGGTGTTCTCGGTGCAGGGTGCCGCGGTGGAGTCGGGCCAGGTGCTGCTCACCGTGGTCGTCGACGAGGTCGACTCCACCAGGGTCGCGGCGTACTCGACCTCGGGACGCATCG
>JBASAN010000257.1:0-1648 GCA_049650625.1 Ornithinimicrobium sp. | reverse complement strand
ACCGGTGTCGCCGGCGCCGGGGACGACCTGCACCCCGCCGACCTCCAAGCCCCCATCAACACCGCCCTCCAGGGACTACAGCAGGCCGCGCACCTGTCCTACGCCAGCGGCACCCCCAACGCCGCCGGCACCTACGACCGCGGCCTCGCCCTGGTCGCCAACGCCCAGCGCGCGAAACACTGCCTGTTCCGCCGACCCGACGCCGGACGCCTCGACAGCACCCGTGATCTGCGACTCAGCGAGGCACAGAAGGACGTCCTCCTCCAGATCCGCAACAGTCCCAGCACGCGTCTGCACTGGATCGAGGGCCCCGCCGGATCCGGGAAGAGCACCCTCACCCACAGCCTCATCGACCCCACCGCCGCCGATGACCCCACCATCGCCAACCTCGTCGGAACGTCCGCTGCTGCCGCGGTGTTCGTCGACTCCACCACCACCGCCGACGCCGTATGCGTCGAGCTCGCCGCACAGCTCCACCGCACCCGCCCAGGCTTCGCCGACGCCCACACAGCCGTCGCCGCCGACGACAAGACGAGAACCCCGCTGGAGCGGCGCGACACGCTCACCCGCGAACTACTCGACCCCCTCACGGCGAGCACCACCAAGTACGCCGCCCCCGACACCCTGATGCTCGACGGCTTCGACCAGGCCCACCCCCAACACCTCACCGACCTCACCACGCTTGTTCACCACCTCAGCGAGACCCCCGTGTCCCTCGGCATCCGGGTCATCGTCGGCTCACGCGTACACCGACCCCCTACACACCACGACGAGCACGACAGCGGGATGGAACTGCACCAGCCCCGGACCGGTCTCGTCGACGTCGACCCACTGCAGCTGGACGCGCCTGGCTGGAACGACATCGGCACCCTGATCACCAACCCGGCGGTCCTCGCCTGGCTCCCATCCGGCACCCAACCCGCGCCGGCCGGGTGGCTGGCAGGTCGCCTCGCCTCCGCCCTGACGCGCTCTCCGTGGACTCAGTCCGACGACACGGCACCAGACGCACCAGAGCCACTAGCGCCCGACTCCGACAAGTGGCTCGGCACCATCGCCCGCGCCTACCTCGCCGAGATCATGCAGACCCTCGACGAGACCGATCAGGCCCTCCTGGTCGAGATCCTCGAACTGCTGCGCGCCACACCCCCAGGACCAGCCCTCCCACTCGACGTCCTCGAGGCCGCACTGAGCCGGTCCGACACCTCGCCGTCGATAACCCGCGCCCAGATCAGGACCCTGCTCGTCACACTCGGACCGCTCGTGCAACGCGGACGCCCCGGCCACCTAGACGAACACGTCGGCTACGCCCACGACCTACTACGAGACCAACCACCAGCCCCGAGCACACAAGACGACGGGGCGGGAACGGCACACGCGCACCTCGCAGACGCCCTCGGACATCTGCTGGGGAGCGGCTGGACTAGCGAGCCTGTCGACTCCTCCGTAGAAGTCGCAGATCACACCGCTGCCTACGCTGCGGCCGCCTGGGCCGACCACTGCCTCGAAGCCGGACGACCCATCGACGCAGTCTTCGCGGTCCGCGTCACCTCCAACCCAGCCCGACCCCTCACCAACGTCGGACACTGGACCGCCCTGCTACCCCGCATCACCTCAGCACTGGGCCCCGAGCACCCTGACACCCTCACCA
>JBASAN010000256.1:0-1828 GCA_049650625.1 Ornithinimicrobium sp. | reverse complement strand
GGGCCGATGGCCGATGCTCGGCTGGCTGGACGCCTTCGCCGAGCTGGGCCTCGTCCGCTTCGACGGTGAAGAGTTGCTGACCCTGTCGCCGTGAGCTGCGTTGGTGGGGCGAGTGCGGCCTGATCAGGTGCCCCTGGCCCCACAACGCAGCGCACGGCGAGCAAGGTGCTGCGCTGCAGGCTCGTCACCCGGCCCGTGAACAGCTCAGCCGCCAGAAGGCTCCGCGACTTCAACGCGGTCGATGTCACCAGCAAGGTAGTCGTGCACCTCGCGGACCACGAGTGGGTCGATACGTTCGTCGCCATCGCGCACTCGAGCGATCAGCGCCGAGCGCATCCGCGGCTCCCAGAACTTCCGCAGATGGGTCGCCACCTGCTCGGCGGCTTCATCGGACGGGAGATGCTTCAGGTGCCGAGCGATGTCGTGGCTCATCCGAATCTCGGACGGTTCGGCGCTCATCCGGCACACCCCCGCGCTGCGCGCATCAGTGCCCGACATCCTGCAGGAGACCGTGCGTCTCGGTCAGCCCGATATCGACACTGTCCCCGGCGTGGGCACCCTCGACGTCTCGTCGTGGCTCGCCGGCGTTGGCCACCCCGACCTGGACGGCCGTGACTTTGTACTCAGGGCAGTTCGTGGCCCAGTCGGAGTTCTCCGTCGTCACCACATTGGCACCGGTGACGGGGTGGTGGAACGTCGTGTAGACCACACCCGGCTGCATCCGCTCGGACACCACCGCGTGCAGGGCCGTGGTGCCGACCCGACTCGACAGCTCGACTCGGTCACCGGTCAGGATCCCGCGAGGCTCGGCGTCAGCCGGGTGGATCTCGAGGATGTCCTCGGGATGCCACGTCGAGTTGGCGGTCCTGCGCGTCTGCGCCCCGACGTTGTACTGGCTCAGAATGCGCCCCGTGGTCAGAATCAGGGGATAGCGGCGGTTGGTCTTCTCCGTCGTCGGCACGAAGACGGTCGGCATCAGGCGGCCCTTGCCCCGCACGAACTCTTCGACGTGCATGGTGGGAGTGCCGTTCGGCGCCTGGTCGTTGACCGGCCACTGCATCGACCCCTCTGCGTCGAGACGAGCGAAGGACACCCCGGCGAAGGTGGGGGTGGTCGAAGCGATCTCGTCCATGATCTGCCCGGCGTTGTCGTAGTCCATCGGATAGCCCATCGCGGTCGTGACGTCGCAGATGACCTGCCACTCGTCCTTGCCCACGGCGCTGGGCATCACCGGTCGCACCCGGTTGATCCGACGCTCCGCGTTGGTGAAGGTGCCGTCCTTCTCCAGGAAACTGCTGCCCGGCAGGAAGACGTGGGCGTACTTCGCCGTCTCGTTCAGGAACAGGTCCTGGACCACCACGAGCTCCATCGAGCCCAGCGCCGAACGCACGTGGTTGAGGTTGGGGTCGGACTGGGCGATGTCCTCGCCATGCACGAAGATGCCCTTGAACGAGCCTCCGATCGCGGCGTCGAACATGTTCGGGATGCGCAGGCCGGGCTCGGGGTCGAGGCTGACGCCCCACAGCGACTCGTAGATGTCGCGGACCGAGTCCAGAGCGATGTGTCGGTAGCCCGGCAGCTCGTGCGGGAACGAGCCCATGTCGCACGAGCCCTGCACGTTGTTCTGACCACGCAGCGGGTTGACCCCCACCCCGGCTCGGCCGATGTTGCCGGTCAGCATGGCCAGGTTCGCCATGCCCATCACCATCGTGGAGCCCTGGCTGTGCTCGGTCACCCCCAGCCCGTAGTAGATCGACCCATTCGGTGCAGCCGCGAACGCGCGAGCCGCCAGCCGCAACTGATCGGCAGGTATGCCGGTCGCGGACTC
>JBASAN010000255.1:0-3249 GCA_049650625.1 Ornithinimicrobium sp. | reverse complement strand
GGAATGGGGACTATGGGGTGCGGCGGGGGTGCTGGTGTTGTTGGGTTTCGTGATCGTGCGCTCGCTCTGGGTCGCGCTGGTGACCGACGACCCGTTCGGGCGCAACGTGGCTGTGGCGGTGGCGTGCTGGTTCACCTTCCAGACCTTCCAGAACATCGGGATGAACCTGGGTCTGATGCCCGTCACGGGACTGCCCTTGCCCTTTATGTCCTACGGGGGGTCCTCGATGTTGGCGTGTTGGCTGGCCGTGGGCCTGCTGGCCAGCGCGCAACATGCCCCACGCCGCACCCGATAGGAGCGAGCGGCAGCGCCGGGCGTGGCCACAAGAGGAGGCAAACGCTAGAACCGCTGCTTCACGAAGGTCTGCTCGTGCATGGGCGGGCGAACGTAGGGGACCTCTTTCATCACCGGTAGCTCCACCGGCTCGGGTGCCACATTCTCGTAGTCGAACTGGTCGAGAAGATGTCCGATGCAGTTGACCCGGGCCGTGCGCTTGTCGTCCGAGGGCACGACATACCAGGGGGCTTGCTTGATGTCCGTGTACTGGAAGGTGGTGTCCTTGGCCATCGAGTAGCGCACGTAGAGCTCGTGCTCGGCCAGGTCCATGTCGGAGAGCTTCCACCGTTTGAGGGGCTCGGCGTTGCGCGCTTCGAAGCGCTTGCGCTGCTCCTGGTACGACACCGAGAACCAGTACTTGATGACGATGATGCCCGAGCGCACCAACATCCGTTCGAACTCGGGGCAACTGCGGAGGAACTCGGCGTGCTCCTCCTCCGAGCAGTAGCCCATCACCCACTCCACGTTGCTGCGGTTGTACCAGGAGCGGTCGAACATGACCATCTCGCCCGCTGCTGGCAGGTTCTCGACGTAGCGCTGGAAGTACCACTGGGTCTGCTGACGCTCGGTGGGCTTCGGCAGGGCCATCACCTTCACCGTGCGAGGGCTCGTCCGTTCGGCGATTCGCTTGATGACGCCACCCTTGCCCGCCGAGCCTCGTCCCTCGAAGATCACCAGGACCTTCAGGCCCTGGCTCTGGATCCAGTACTGCAGCAGCACCAGCTGCTCCTGCAGACGCTCCATCTCGGCCTCGTAGACGTCTTTCCTCAGCCGACCGGACTTCGTGTAGTTCTTCGGGTGCTGCTTCTTGGCCTCGCTCCGCGGGTCGTCGGCGCCTTCGGGCAGGGGAGCATCTTTGCTCATGGGACCTCCTGGGTAGGGCCCGATCCTGACGCATATCGCGCAGTGCCACAACCATCAGTACAACGCCGGTAGGTCGCTCACCGGCGGCGTCGACCCGGCCCCCCCGGGGGAGGTGGTCCTAGATCAGGCGGAGCCGCAGGATGCCCTCGATGCTGGTGATCTTGTCCACCACGGCGGTGTCGACGTCACCCTCGACATCGATCAGGGTGTAGGCGTAGTCACCACGAGACTTGTTGATCAGGTCGGCAATGTTCAGCCCGGCGTCAGCGAGCACGGCCGAGATCTGACCGACCATATTGGGCACGTTCTGGTTGAAGATCGCCAGGCGTGTGGCCCCGGGCGTCCGCGGTAGCACGGCCTCCCCGATGTTCACACTGTTGCGCACGTTCCCGTCCATCAGGTAGTCACGCACCTGCTCGGCCGCCATGACGGCGCAGTTCTCCTCCGCTTCCGCGGTCGAGGCGCCCAGGTGAGGCAGGGCGACCACCTTGGGGTGAGCGACCAGCGCCGCGCTGGGGAAGTCGCAAATGTAGGCATGCAGACGACCGTCGTCGAGCGCCGCGATGACCGCGTCGTCGTCCACGATCCCGCCGCGGGCGAAGTTGAGCACCGTGGCGCCGGGCTTCATCCGGGCGATCTGCTCGGCGCCGATCAGTCCAGTGGTGGCTTCGATCAGCGGGACATGCGCGGTGACGAGGTCGGAACGACTGAACAACTCGTCCAGCGACGCGGCCTGCTCGACGGCTGAGCTCAGCTGCCAGGCGCGTCCGACGGTGAGCGCCGGGTCGTACCCGAGCACCTTCATCCCCAGCGAGGCAGCCGCGTTGGCCACGAGCACCCCGATTGCGCCCAGACCGATGACCCCAAGGGTCCGCCCGGGAAGCTCGAAACCGGCGTACTGCTTCTTCGCCTTCTCCACCGTCGGGTTCAGATCGCCGTTGGTGTCGCCGAGTCCGGCCGTGAACTGGGCGGCCGGCCAGATGTTGCGGGCAGCAAGCAGCATGCCCGCGATGACCAGCTCCTTGACCGCGTTGGCGTTGGCCCCCGGGGTGTTGAAGACCATGACCCCTCGGGCGCTGAGAGCCTCGATGGGGACGTTGTTGGTCCCTGCGCCCGCGCGTGCCACCGCCACCACCGAGTCCTCGATCGGCTCGTGGTGCAGGTTCGCCGAGCGGAGCAGGATGGCGTCGGGAGATGAGGTCTCCGGACCCACTTCATAATCCTTGGGGAGCACGGCCAGTCCGATCGGGCTGATCGCGTTGTAGGTCTTGATGCGGTGGGTCATGGCACGCCTTCGGCTTCGAGAATGGGTATGCGGTGGGCTGGGTTGCTGGTCCGGCGGGCTCAGCCGTGCTGCTGCTCGAACTCCTGCATGTAGGCGACCAGGGCCTGGACGCCTTCCATCGGCATGGCGTTGTAGATGCTCGCCCGCATGCCCCCGACGGAGCGGTGGCCCTCCAGGTTGTGCAGCCCGGCGCGTGCCGCGCCGGCCAGGAAGTCGCCTTCACGCTCCGGGTCCGCGATGAGGAAGGGGATGTTCATCCAGCTCCGTGCGTTGGCCGCCACCGGGTTGCGGTAGTAGTCGGAGTCATCGATCGCGGCGTACAAGGCCTGCGCTTTGTCCTTGTTGCGTTCGCCCATCGCGCTGACGCCACCGGTGTCCTTGATCCATTGCAGGATCAGGCCCAGCAGGTACCAACCGAAGGTCGGCGGGGTGTTGAGCATGGAACCGTTGCTGGCCATCTGCTGGTAGTCCCACACCGAGGGCGTGGTGGGACGAGCCCGCCCCACCAGGTCCTTGCGGACGATCACCACGGTCAGTCCCGCCGGGCCCAGGTTCTTCTGCGCGCCTGCGTAGATCAGACCGAACTGCGACACGTCGACCGGTCGGGACATGATCGTGGACGACATGTCGGCCACCAGGGGCGCGGAGGCATTCGGCACGTAGCCGAACTCGACGCCACCGATGGTCTCGTTGGGGGTGTAGTGCAGGTATGCAGCATCGGCGCTCGTCTCGACGGTGCCCAGCGCCGGCACCGAGCTGTAGCC
>JBASAN010000254.1:0-3229 GCA_049650625.1 Ornithinimicrobium sp. | reverse complement strand
GTGGCTGGGGGTGGCGGCAAAGGGGGGGTTAGGAGCGGTGGTGGCTGGCCAACCAGGCCGCGCCGATGATCCCAGCGTCGTTGCGTAGCTGGGCCGGCACAATGGGCGCCCGCAGGTGCAACAACGGCAGGAAGTTCTCGGACTTCTTCGACACCCCGCCCCCGACGATGATCAGGTCGGGCCAGAGCAGGTCCTCGACGTGGGCGTAGTAGTGCTGCAGTCGCGCGGCCCAGTCCTCCCACGAGAGGTCCTCGTTTTCGCGGACACTGCTGGCGGCGCGGGTCTCGGCGTCGTAGCCGTCCAGCTCCAAATGGCCCAGCTCGGTGTTGGGGATCAGCTCTCCACCCAGGAACAGCGCGGTGCCGATGCCCGTGCCCAGCGTGGTCAACAACACAGTGCCCTCGTTGCCCCGCCCCGCACCGAAGTGCATCTCGGCAGCTCCCGCAGCGTCGGCGTCGTTGACCACCAACGCCTGCCTCCCGAGCACGTCACTGAAGAGCTCCTCGGCATCGGTGCCGATCCAGGCCTGGTCGATGTTGGCCGCACTGCGCACCGTCCCGTGGTGGACCACCGCCGGCACGGTGACGCCGATCGGGCTCTTCTTGCCGATGTCGTCGGAGAAGTTGTCGGCGATCTCGGCAACCACCTTGGCCACCGCCTCCGGAGTCGCGCCTTCAGGAGTGTCGATCCGCTCGCGTTTGGTCGCGAACTCTCCGGCCTCGAGGTCGACCGGTGCGCCCTTGATGCCGCTACCGCCGATGTCGATGCCCAGTACGTGGTCCTTGGCCATTGCTCGCTCCTTAGTGTGGTTGCTCTACGGCAGGGTCAGAATCTCGGCGCCGTCACGCGTGATCAGCAGGGTGTGCTCGAACTGCGCCGACCGCTGGCCATCGGCTGTGACGATGGTCCAGCCGTCATCCCACTCCTCCCACTCCGGACTACCGAGGTTGAGCATCGGCTCGATCGTGAAGGTCATGCCCTCCTCGATCAGGATGTCGTGCTCGGGTGCGTCGTAGTGGGGGATGATCAGGCCCGAATGGAAGGCCTGGCCCACGCCGTGGCCGGTGTAGTCGCGCACGACGCCGTAGTCGAACCGTTTGGCATAAGACTCGATGACGCGGCCGATGACGTTGACGGCTCGACCCGGTTTGGCGGCCTTGATCGCTCGCCGTAGTGCTTCCTCGGTGCGCTCGACCAGCTGCCGTGACTCCTCATCGACGTCACCGACGAGGAAGGTTGCGTTGTTGTCGCCATGGACCCCGTGCACGTATGCGGTGATGTCCACGTTGCAGATGTCCCCGTCCTCCAGCGGACGGTCGTCGGGGATGCCGTGGCAGATCACCTCGTTCACCGAAGTGCACAGAGACTTGCTGAACCCGCGGTACCCCAACGTCGAGGGGTAGGCGCCGTGGTCCAGCAGGAACTCGTGCCCGATGCGGTCGATCCGGTCGGTCGTGACCCCGGGAGCGACGGCCTTGCCGCACTCGGCCAGGGCTTGGGCCGCGATCCGACCGGCGACCCTCATGGCCTCGATCGTCTCGGCGTCTTTGACCTCGGACCCGGTGAACGGCGCCGGACCCTTCGCCCCCACGTACTCCGGACGCGGTATGTCCGTCGGCACGGTGCGCAGCGGAGCCACACGGCCGGGGCGCACGGGCGCGGATCGCGGCCCTGAGGGGCGTTGGGAGTGGGGTGCAGACACAGACGTGCCGTTGCTGAGCAGGGATGACGACGACGGCATACGCTGAAGTCTAGGTGTCGAGTCCTGTCCGTTCGACTCGAACGTCACTGATCCGGAGGTCACGATGCAGTACTGGTTCAACGTCGATTCCCACAAGGTCGAGGCGCACGATGACCCCGAGCGGGCCCGCAGTGCCAACCTGTTGGGCCCCTACGACAGTCAGGAGGAGGCCGAGTCGGCGTTGGAGAAGGCGGCCGAGCGCAACCAGGCGTGGGAGGCCGACGACGACACGTGGGACGACGACTCGGACCGCAGCTAGCTGCGCGGTCAGCGCCTCAACGCCGGCAGCACGTCGCTCGCGAAGACGTCGATCCACTCGCGTTGGTTGCGACCGACGTTGTGCAGGTAGATGCGGTCGAAACCCAGGTCGGCGTACTTCTGCAGGTGAGCGCGGTGCACGTCGGGGTCGGAGGAGATGACCATGCGGCCCTCGAAGTCCTCCGGGCGGACGAGCTTGGCCATCGCGGCGAAGTCGTGCGGAGACCGGATGTCGGCTTTGGCGAACTTCATGCCACCGTTGGGCCACTGGGTCATCGCGTTGGACAGCGCCTCTTCGTCGGTGGGGGCCCAGGACAGGTGGACCTGCAGCACCTTCGGCATGGTGTCCGGTTGCTTGCCCGCTTCGCGTGCCCCCTCGGCGAACCGGTCGAAGAGGCCCGAGATCTTGTCCAGGGGTGCCCCCACGGTGATGATTCCGTCGGCGTACTTCCCCGTCTTCTTGGCGTTGATCGGGCCGGCGGTGGCGACCAGGATCGGCGGCGCCTGCTCCGGCATCGTCCAGATCCTGGCCGTCTCCATGGTGAAGAACTCACCTTGATGTTTGGTGTCCTTGCCCTGGGCGCTGGCCCGGTAAAGCGTGGTGATGACGTCGATGGCCTCGAACATGCGCCGTGACCGCGCGCCCGCCTCGGGCCAGTATCCGCCGATCACGTGTTCGTTCAGGGCTTCACCCGCACCCAGACCGAGCCAGGAGCGACCGGGGTTCATGGCCTCCAGGGTCGCTGCCGCCTGGGCCACCAGCGCCGGGTGCATCCGGAAGCTCGGGCACACCACGCCGGGTCCGAGGTCTCCGGTGGTGCGCTCGCCGACAGCCGCAAGCACATTCCAGACGAAAGCCGACTGGCCCTGGTCAGGCACCCACGGCTGGAAGTGGTCCGCCGCCATACACCCCGAGAAGCCCTTCGACTCGGCATACTCCGTGAGCTCGACCGCCTCCCGTGGATGGAACTGCTCCAGCATCGCGGCGTAGCCGATCGTCAGGGTGCTCATCAGCCCAGGGTATGCCGATCCGCTTCAGTAGGTTGGGGGTGTGGACGAGTGGTTGGCGGAGAAGGTGCTCCTTCCTGTGGAGCGCATACCGGTCGGCCGGGTGGCCTCCTACGGAGACATCGCCGAGATCGTGGGGATCGGCCCGAGACACGTCGGCAACGTGCTGCGCACCTACGGCTCGGGAGTGCCGTGGTGGCGCGTGGTCAGCCGCGACGGTGA
>JBASAN010000253.1:0-13319 GCA_049650625.1 Ornithinimicrobium sp. | reverse complement strand
GCCCGGTGGAGTCAGCTTCGCTTCGTCCAGGACCAACGGCAGCACGCTGAGCACCACCGCCGAGGACGGGAGCTGACCATGCGACGTCGTCGCCTCCGGGCAGTACTGCTGCACGGCGAGCGTGAGTGCGCCCTCGAGGTCAGCCGACGTCGAGGGCGTCACGGTCCGGTCGTTCTCCGTGCGCAGGGTGACCCACAGGGGGCCTGCGGGGGTCTCGTCTCCAGCATTGAGCCGTCGCAGGAAGTCACTGTCGGGCCGCAGCTGCTCACAGGCCGGAGGGCACCCGCCCGCCTCGGTGGCCAGGCTCGACACCCCGGTGCCGTGATGCGGCGACCCGATCGTCACCACCCGTCGAGCCACAGCATCCCCGTCGTAGTCACGAACCCAGTGCCGGGCCACGACGCCACCGGCGGAGTATCCGACGAGGTCCACGACGCCGGCGTCCGCCTCTGCCAGAACCTCTGCCACGAAGTCATCCAACGCCTGCGCCTGGTCTCCCAGGTCCCCCCGGTTATCCCCCACCGGCGGGAGGACCCAGACCTCACGCCCCTGGCCCTCGAGCACCTCGACGACCGGCTCGAGGACCTCGGTGTTGCCACCGTATCCGGAGAGGATGATCACGGGTCCGGCATCGTCGCGAGCCACCGACCTCGGTGTCGACATCGCCCGGAAGATGCTGACGCCGACGATGACCAACGCGCACGCAGCCACCACCACTCCGAGCGCCAACACCAAGCGGCGTCGTGGCGGCGAAAGGCTGGAGAGCACACGAGCAGTCTGACCCACGATGCTTCGAGATTCGCCCGCGGCCCTTCCCCCAAAAATCGATGATCTGTCGCAGCCTCCGTGATTTTGCTGGGTGCGTACCTGTGTTGCCATGCCCTTAGGGTTGGTTGCTCCGAGGCCTTCAGGGCCTCAGGGGCTTGGTCGTCGCGACCGGACCCTGAAGGCCTCGGCACTTCCTCTCGCTCACCTCGCCCCGACGCGCAGTGCCCGCTACTTAACGGACGACCGACGCTGGGTGGTTCGACCCACGATCGGCACGGCCATCAGGGCCAGGAGGGCGGCCAGCCCGAAACCCGAGAGGTAGGAGCTGGCTGGGTCCCAGAGGTACCAGCGGGCGAAGACCGCGCCGATCAACCCAGCCGCGACACTCTGGCCGACCGCGTCACTGATCTGGATAGCGGCCCCGCTCTCGCCGTGTCGACCCTGGGGAGCCAAGTCCAGCGCCAAGGTGGACAGCAGCGGCGTGGCCAGCCCCATTCCCACCGCCATACACGTGAAGCCGGTCGTGGCGACGAGGACGGCAGCCCAGGTGAGGTGATCGACGGGAACGAGGGCGACGACCACACCGGCTCCCCCGAGGAGCCAGAACGCCCCGACCTGGAGCACGACGCCCACCGTCGAGGGTGACGTATGCCGACCTGCGAACCACGACCCCGCCGTCCACCCCAGCGCTCCGACCATCAGGACGAGGCCGCTGGCCGTGGGGCTCAACCCGCTTTCGTCCTGCAGGACCAGCGGTAGGAAGATCTCCACGCAGGCGAACACCGCGGCAAAAACTCCACGCGCCGCGATCACCGCCGGCAACCCCCGACCCGCCCTCAGGGTCGACGCGGGGAGCAGGGGTGGCAGCGCGACGACGAGGATGGCGAGCGCCGTCGGCAGGAGCAGTGCGGCCCACCATCGCGTCGCCTGCCCACCCACGTGCAAGAACACCGCGGCCACAGCCACAGCCAGGGCGTAGATGGGACGGCGGCCCCACAGGATCGGCGCCTGACGAGTGGTGAGATGAGGCACCATCGCCAGCCTCACGAAGCCCGTGCTGACCAGCGCCACGACCGCGACCACCAAGAACACCGACCGCCAGCCGAACAGGTCCACCATCGCACCCGCCACGAAGGGCCCGATGATCGAGGGCAACACCCAGGCGGCCGCGAAGAGGGAGAAGATGCGGGTCCGCAGCTCTGGAGCAAATGCATCTCCCACGGCGACGTACATCGCGGTCAAGGCCAACCCGGATCCCAGACCCTGCAGCAGACGTCCCGCTACGAACAGCGGCATGGTGACGGCGAGCCCCGAGACCAACAGCCCCAGGACAAAGATCAACGAGCCCAGCACCAACGGTCGAGACGGACCGCGCGCGTCGCCCCAGATGCCGCCGGCCACCATCCCCGGAAGTGCGGCGGTGAGCAGCCCCACGACCGCGATCGGATAGAGCCGCTGTCCACTGAGGGCGTCGGCGATGCGAGGCATGGCCAAACTCACGGCGACAGCCTCGAAGGCGAACATCGTCACCAGCACCAGCAGACCTGCCGTGCTGGCGCGGTGGGTCTGGTCGAAGACGCCCGGAGTCTGAGCGCGGGGTTCCGTCGAGGTCACCAAGCCACCCAACAACCTCAAGTATGGTTGAGGTCAAATGCCCTCGACCGACCTGACCCCCGGACAGCTGGCCGAGCGCTCGGGTGTGGCGGTCTCGGCCCTGCATTTCTATGAGCGCGCAGGGCTGATCACCAGTAGCCGCACCAGCGGCAACCAACGGCGCTACGCCCGCGAGACGCTACGCCGGGTCGCTTTCATCCGTACCTCGCAACGGGTCGGCATACCCCTGGCGGATATCGGCGCCGCCCTCGCCACCTTGCCGCTGGGTCAATCCCCCACGAAGAAGGACTGGTCACGCCTATCTCGGACCTGGCGCGACGACCTCGACCGCCGGATCGAGCAGCTGGAACGACTGCGCGACGAGCTGGACGAGTGCATCGGCTGCGGGTGCCTGTCGCTGCGGTCGTGCCGGCTGAACAACCCCGACGACACACTGTCCCAAGAAGGCAGCGGCCCACACCTCCTCGAAGCCCCGATGGCGTGACATCACGTGCTGTCCCGACTCCGAAGGTCCGGATCCGGGTGCGTAGGGTCGGACCCATGCATACGAGGACGATCGGCAACGACACCACCGGCCGGCACGACGTAGGTGCCATCGGGCTGGGCTTGATGACCATGAGCCAGGAAGGTGAGCAACCCCGGGCACAGCTGCTCGACACCATGACTGCGGCGTTGGACGCCGGGGTCACCCTGTTCGACACCGCAGACGCCTACGGCTCCGGAGACGACGGGGCGCAGGCGCAGGGGCAGAACGAGACGCTCGTCGCCTCCCTGCTGGACGAGCTGGGTGCGCGCGACCGAGTCCTGCTGGCCACTAAAGGTGGCCACGTGCGGACCGATGGTGGTGGCTGGGCCACCGACAGTAGGCCGGAGCACCTGTGGTCAGCGCTGGACGACAGTCTGCGCCGGCTAGGGGTCGAGCAGATCGCCCTGTGGCAGCACCACCGACCCGACCCCGACGTTCCGTACGAGCAGGTCATCGAGACCCTCAAAGAGATCGCCGACTCCGGCAAGGTCGCCATGATCGGGCTCTCCAACGCCGACGTCGACCAGATTCGCGCCGCGCACGCCGTGCTCGGTGACTCGCTTGTAAGCGTGCAGAACCAGTTCAGCCCGAAGTTCCGTTCCAGCGCGTCCGAGATCGAGGTATGCCGCGAGCTCGGTCTTGCTTTCCTCGCCTGGTCCCCCCTGGGCGGGCTGGCCGACGCCAAAGACTTGGCCACCAAGCACCCTGCGTTCGCCGAGGTCGCGCAGGCCCGGGGCGTCAGCCCCCAGCAGGTCGCGCTGGCGTGGGAGCTTGCTGCGGCACCGGTCGTCATCCCCATCCCGGGCGCGAAGCGCGTTCAGTCGGTCACCGACTCCGCGGCTGCCGCCGACCTGAGGCTGACCGACGACGAGATCGCCCGGCTCGATGGTGACCCCAGCTCGACGCCGAAGGAACGGTCGTGACGTTTCTCTAGTCTTCGGTGTCGGCCGCAGGCAGGCTGATTCTCACCCGGGTGCCCCGGCCTTCGTTCGAGCTGACGTCGACCGTGCCCTGATGCCCTTCGACGATGGCGAGCACGATGGACAGGCCAAGTCCACTTCCGGGCACCTGCCCCACAACTGCGTTGGAGGCGCGGAAGAACCTGACGAACAGGTCTTTGAGCTCCTCGTCCGGGATGCCGATGCCGGAGTCTTCGCATACGACCTCCACCCGCGCGTCGCGGGAGACGATCTGCACCGACACACTCCCGTCAGACGGCGTGAACTTCACCGCGTTCCCCACGACGTTGGTCAGGGCACGCTCGATCTGGTCGCGATCCCCGAGGACATAACACTCCCGCATCGTGGACGCGCCATTGTGCTGCAGGACCTCGTCCAGTCCGGATTCGGGGCCGCTCAGGTCGACGTTCTTCCGGGCCGCGATGGGGTCCAGGTTCTGGATCACCTCTTGCACGCTACGACGCAGGTCGATCCGCTCCCGCACCACCCTGCCTTTTCCGCTGTCCAGGCGGTTGAGGATCAGCAGATCCTCGATCAGAGTGCGGAGTCGGTTGACGTTTCGGCCCAGGACGCCCAGAGCCTGACGCTGGGCGTTGTTCAGCTGCCCGAGGTCCCCGTCCTCGAGCATCTCCAGATATCCGCTGATCGACGTCAGCGGCGTGCGCAGTTCATGGCTGGTCGTCGACATGAAGTCCGACTTCTGCCGGTCGAGCTCGCGCAGCCGCTCCACGACCTGCCTCTGGACGAGGAACTGAGTGGTGTTGCTCGCTACCTGACCCACCGCCGCCACCTCGCGCTCGTGCCATTCACGGGGCTGGGTCGAGACCAGGGTCAGCACTCCCAGCACACGGTCCGATTCGCTCAGCACCGCGAGCGCACCGGACTGGGCACCATGACGCCGCATCTTCTCCACGGCCAGTGGGGGAAACGTCTGCTCGATCTCTTCTGACGTTCCCGCCAAGAACAGATGCTGACCAGCTTGGCCGCCCAGCGTGAGCGGGCTCGCAAAACCACTGGTGCCGGTCTCGCCCTGACGATGACCTACGCAACCCCAGTGCCCCAGACGCTGGGCCGTGGGGAGCTCCTGGTGAGCGGTGATGGCCACGCAGTCCAGCTGCAGGCTCCGCCCGAGCTCCAGGCACGCCTCGTCCCAGTGGCTCTCGTCTGTGACCGACGCCGTCAGGATGCTGGAGACGGCCCCCACCATGCGAGTCAGCTCCAAGTCCTCCTGGATCAGTCGCTCGGCCACCTCCTGAGCGTCAGCCAGCCGGTTGAACGCCGCCGCAACCGACTGAACCTCGGCACTGCCTTGATCCACCGGCGCCCGAACCTCCGTGTCACCGCGCTGATGGCGTTGCACGACGTCTCGCAGCCCGGACAGCGGAGCCGCGAGCCGCGTCCCCACCCGCCTGGTGCTCGCCATCACGGCTGCGGTCCCCAGGAGTCCGGCCACCAGAATAGCGAGTTTGCCCCTGGACATGGCTCGGCGGTAGTCGTCGCGGAGCTCGTCCCGGGTCTGGAGGATCTGGTCGTTGAGCCGCACGTTGGCGCTCATGATGTCTTCATAGGACCGGCGCGCGATCGTCAGGTCCTGCGGGCCGGCGTCGTCGACCTCTCTCATCAACGTGGTCGTCAGTTCGAACCAGTCGTCGGTCTGTTGGATGAGGGCTTGCGTCGTAGAGCTGTCGACGATCTCGGTGCGGGTGGCCAGGCTTTCTTCGAGGTCGCCGATCTCCTGCCGCTGGTCTCGGTAGTCCTCGAGTAGGACAGGATCCTGTGTGTAGATGAAGCCGCGGAAGTTGCTCTGGGCCAAGGTCAGCGCAGTGCTCAAGCGACCTGACTCGTCGACGGCCGGGGTCACGTTCTGGCGGAAGTCGGTGATCTGGTCCTGGATCGAGTTCACCGACGCAATGCCGATCGCGATGGTCAGTCCCAACACCAGGATGAGCACCACGGAGAGGCGCTGGAGCATGCTCGCGACGGTGTTGCCGCGCAGGAAGTCACCGATCACTGCGTCCCCGTCCTCGATGCCGACGCTCCTGGAGCGGCGGTGCCGGGGTCGTCAGTACCGAAGCCCGTGCGTGTCATCACACCCCAGGTCTGCTGGCGGCCGGCCAAGCTGGCGGCCCAGCCCTGAAGTCGCCACAGTGCCGTGAACTGCCGGTAGCCCACGTTCTCCGCGAGCGCCGCCCAAAGGGTGACGAGAAGGTCGCTCCATCGTCCGTAGCGGTGAAAGCTGTATTCCTCGACCGTCACCGCCGACAACGTGACCAGCATGCCGAAGAGGTAGGCCACCCCGGTGAACAGCAGCAGATATCCGGTGTCCACCACGCCGAGTAGCCACCCCACGACGACCAGGATCAGACCACCCATCTCGACGATCGGCGCCAGAAGCTCGAAGACCCAGTAGAACGGAAGCGCTACGAGGCCGACCCGGCCGTAGCGGGGGTTGCAGAGCATTCCTCTGTAAGCCCAGAGCGTCTCCCACAGGCCACGGTGCCAACGGCGTCGCTGCCGCGCCAGCACCGCCGCGGTCGAGGGGACCTCCGTCCAACAGATGGGTTCAGTGACGAACTGGACCCGATAAGGGCGTCGAAGCTTCCGCATCCGGCGGTGCACGCGAAGCACGAGCTCGAAATCTTCACCGATGCTGCTCGGGTCCAGGCCTCCGACCTCGACCAGGACGTCGCGACGGAAGATCCCGAACGCACCGCTGATGAGGATCAGGGCGCCCACCCTGGACCACCCGGACCGCCCGAGGTGGAAGGCTCGCAGGTACTCCACGACCTGGATGCGTTCCAGCAGCCCACGGGGCATCCGCACGTCCACGACGCGGCCACCTCGCACGGTGCATCCGTTCACAGCGCGGATGACCCCACCAGCGGCCACCATCCTGACCGGGTCGTCGGCGAAGGGCTTGGTGACCGCAAGGAGCGCCTCCGGGTCGAGCACGGAGTCAGCGTCGATGAACACCACAAGATCCTCGCGGGCGAAGTTGATGCCCACGTTGATCGAGTCCGCCCGTCCCGAGTTGGCTTTGCGCACCACGGTGAGCCGCGTTCGGCCGTTGGCGGGCACGAAGACCTCAGTCGGTCCTTCGCGCACCGGCAGATCCGGCGGCATGGGGCGGTCTACGCGCACCAGGTCGAAGGCCGCTTCGAGCACCTCGAAACCGCGGTCCGTGCTGCCGTCATCAACGATGACCACCTCGTGCCTCGGATAGTGAAGCGACAGCATCGACTGGGCGGAAACATGGATGCCCATCTCCTCGTTGTACATCGCGGCGACGATCGTCACTCCGGGAGACATCTTGGAACCCATGAACTGCTCTCGCCCTGCGAAAGGCAGCCTGCGCAGGTGATGCCGGAAATCCAAGAACGAAAAAATGACGAGCATGAAATAAGCGGAGTTGATCAGCACGAAATAGAGCAGGATCGGTATGGACAACGCCGTGAATATCACCGTCACGACGGATCTTGTCAACTCCAGAGCAACTTCGAAGATTTCGCTCACCCAGCCCGACGGACAGCACGCGAGCGACCGAGCCCGTGCTGTCTCACTGCATACCGGCATAGCCGGGTGCTGGCACTCGACTCCTCGGATAGGGCCATCGCAGCAACCGCTGCGTGACCGACCGGCCCCAAAGAGACCAGGGTGGTTGCCGCGCTCTCGGCGACGCGCACGTCACTACTGCTCAGCATCGGCTCCAGCCAGACCAGCGCACCGGATCCACCGACCTCAGCGAGGGCCCCAATGGCCGCTCGCCGGATCTGCGCGTCCTGGGCCTCCTCCAGCAACGACCCCAACAGTGCGGTGTCCCTCGGGCCACCGACGACGCCCAACGCCAACACCATCACCGAGACCAGGCGAGGATCCGTTTCTCGTGTCACGGTCTCCCGTAGGGCCCCCGCGGCAGCCAGCAGGGGGATTTGTGCGATCACCATGGCAGCCGCCCACCGCACATCCGGACTCGGGTGATCCAGTGCGGCCTGGACCTGAGGTGCGGTGTCCGTGCCGAGCGATGTCACCGCTTCTACCGCTATCCACGCAGGGAGCCCAGCACGCGACCCGACGGGTGCGACCGAGGTCAGGATCGCCGTGGCGGCGACGGGATCGCCTATCATGCCCAACGCCCGCGCCGCCGTGAGGACGACGTCCGAAGAACGATCTTGCAACATCGGGACCACCATGGGCACCGACACGGCCTCCTGCATCACTCCCAAGGTCCACACCGCGTGGGCCCGTGTGACTGAAGATCTGCTCGCCAGGTCCTCGATAGCACTGCGCTCACGGTTATGCCGGTGCAGGACGTCCACAAGAGCCGTGGACGAGTCGCCTCGGATCTTGCCCAGCAACTGCAGGATGGCCTCGTCCACCACCTTGCGAGTCGATACGGGCGCACCGGCCAGGGCCCGAGACAGGTCTTCACTAGCGTCCTCGTCGCCTGAGGCCAGCTCCAGAAGCAAGGGTCGCAAAGGGGCGAGAGTGCGCGCGTCGCGACCCTGACGTCTGGTCCGAGCCACGCGGGCCCACACCACCAACACCAGTTGTAGAGCAAGCAAGCCGACCGAGGCCCAGAGCAAGGTCCACAGCAGGGCAGGACCGACGATCGAGGAAGCCACCCTCAGTCCCGGCGGGTCAAGATGGATTCAACGCGGTGCATGAGCTCCCGCGGGCTGAACGGCTTGATGACGTAGTCGTCGGCTCCCGTGGAGAAGCCGGCATCGACGTCGAGGTCGCGGGAACGAGCCGTCAGAAGAATGACCCGTACCGTCCGAAGTGCGTCGTCTTCGCGGATGGCATGAAGCACATCAAGACCGGAGCGCCCCGGCATCATGATGTCCAGGATGGCCAGATGAGGAGGACGCTCGCGGATAGAGTTCAAGGCCGCTTCGCCGTCGCCCACCGCCACCACGTCGTAGCCACTTTGCTCGAGCTTGAAGACGACGAGCTCACGTATATCGGTGTCGTCATCAGCGACCAGGACCGTCTTGCCTTTTTCCATAAACGCGTTTTCTCCATTTCAGCACTCAGACAAATTTCCAAAGTACATGGTGGAGAATTCGCTGGCCGAGTCCAGGACGCACTTATAGATAAAGGCTGACCACGCCTTGACCTCATGCGGACCAACCGCCAACGGAACGGCGCTCGACCGCGCCGAAGGGCCGCCGCTACCGGTCCGCGGAGCTCGCCCTGATCGGCATGCCTAGGCCGTGACGGGAGAGACGGAGCGTCCCTTGGCACGGTGCCGACCCGGGGCGGGCCGACCCGGAGCCAACGCCTCACCCTCGACGTCGACCTTGGGAAGCAGCCGGTCGAGCCACGCCGGGAGCCACCAGGCCGCGTCACCCAGGATGTACAGCAACGCGGGGATCAACACCATCCGGATCACGAAGGCGTCGAGCACCACCGCCACCGCGAGCGCGAAGCCCATGGACGTGATGATCGGGTCGTCGAGCAACATGAAGGCAGCAAACACTGACGTCATGATGACCGCTGCGGCCGCTACCACTCGTGCGCTGTTGCGGAACCCATCCACGATGGCATCGCGTGAACTCGCCCCGTGCACCCTCGCCTCACGGATGCGCGTCACCAGGAAGACCTGGTAGTCCATTGCCAAGCCGAACACCACACCGATCACGAAGATCGGCAGGAAGCTGACGATCGGCTGCCCTTCGAACAGGCCCAGCACCCCTTCCTGGAAGACGAGCACAGTGGCCCCGAGGGTCGCCAGGACCGACAGAAGGAATCCGAGGGTCGCGGTCAGCGGCACCAGGATGGACCGGAAGACCACGACCAGGAGCACGAACGCCAAGCCGATCACCAGAGCCAGGTAGACCGGGAGCGCATCGTTGAGGCGGTCGGAGACGTCGGTGGTCACCGCGGTCAGGCCGGTGATCCCCACCGTGGTGCCGGTGGCGTTCTCCGTTTCCTGCTGGGTGGAGCGCAGGGCGGTCAGCAAGTCCTGCGTGGCGGGATCGTCGGGGCCCGCTTCGGGGGTGATCAGGATCTGGGCCCCCGAGCCCTCCTCGTTGGTGGCGGCGATCTGCGCGTTGGCCACGCCGTCCTGCCCACTGGCCCACTCGACGACGTCACCGAAGGCGGCTCCACGGTCGGCCTCCGGGGTGTCTCGGGCATCAACCACAGCCAACATCGGGGCTTCGCGGCCCGGCCCGAATGCATCACCGATCAGATCGGAAGCCTGCCGGGCCGACGTGTCCACCGAGGCCGTGCTGTCCGTGGGGAACGCGAGGTACAGGTCCTTGAGCGGCACCGCGAGGGCACCGAGGCCAACCACCACCACAAGCGCGGCGATGATCGGTTGACGACCGATTAACCTCGCCCAGCGGACTCCGTTGTTGACCACGGACCCGTCCTCCTCACGCGTGGGCTCGTAGCGGCGCACGACCAACCCGAACGCCTTGGACTTCACCAACCCCAACACAGCCGGCAACAGGGTCAGCGCGACGAGCACCGCGATGAAGACCGTGGCCGCCGCGGCCAGACCCATGGAGGTCAGGAACGGTATGCCGACGACGGAGAGTGCGGCCAATGCGATCAGCACGGTGAGCCCGGCGAAGACCACCGCAGACCCCGCGGTCCCCACGGCCAGACCCATCGCATCGGCTCGGTTGTCCGTGCGCTGCAGTTCCGAGCGGTAGCGAGCCAGGATGAACAGGGCGTAGTCGATGCCGACGGCCAGTCCGATCATGCTCGCCAGGGTCGGGGTGATCGACCCGATCCCGTCGGTGAACGCCGTCGCGGCGGTGATCCCGGTAATGCCCAACCCCACCCCGACCATCGCGGACAGGATGGGCAGACCCGCAGCGACGAGCGAGCCGAACGTGAGCACCAGGACGACCAGAGCGACCGCGATCCCGATCAGCTCGGACGTGGCTCCGGGCGGCCCCAGACTGCCCATGCCCTGCCCGTTGACCTCGGCCGTCACACCCGCGTCACGAGCCACGTTCAGGGCGGCCTCCACGGCGTCCTGGGACGCGGGATCGACGTCGGTGATGGTGTCGACGTCGAAGGCGAAACTGATCAAGCCCACCCGCCCGTCGGGCGAGAGCGGGGACAGGGCGGCGGCGTCCTGTTCGGCGGCCTGCTGCGTCAAACCGGCCTCTGTCTTCTGGGCTACGATCTCGTCCGTCTGGGCCGGTCCCGCCTCGGCCGGGTTGGCCAGCACATCGGCCGGCACCTGGTCGATGGACTCGAGCTCGGTGATTAAGGCGTCCACCGCCGCGCTGTTGTCCTCCTGGGCCAGGGTCTCGCCCTGCGGCGCGGCCACCACGACGTTGACCGTGGCCTGGTCGAAGGCGTCGGCTGCTCCCGGGAACAGCTCTTGTTGCAGGTCGCCGGCCTGCTCCGACGGGATGCCGGGGATGGTGAACTCGTCGTTGGTCGGCTGTGACATCGTGATCGCGACTCCCGCGACGCTCATGACCGCAACCAACCAGGCTGCCATCACCCACGGCCAATGAAGGAACGAGGCTCGACCGAGCCGGTAGAGAAGTGTGGCCATGGGACATGCTCCTGATGAATGAGGCGGTGCAAGGATGGGGATCGACCGCGCCATTGCGGTGCTGTGTTCTCCGGCCGGGCCGGGTGGGGAGGGGAGGGCTTAGCGGAACAGGTCGCGGACGTCGCGGATGGTGTCGGTGAGCACATCCGCCCATGAACGCTCAGACCCTTCCGGCAGAGAGAGGAAACGGCTCAGAGCGGCGTCGATGCTGCAGGCGAGCACGCGCACGAGGAGCTCGGCCTGGTCACGGTCGAGGCGGGCTCCCCGCCGCTGAAGGAGCAGGTCCGCCATGTGCTCGCAGTCATGCTCCAACCTCTCGCTGGCGTGCACGATGAGCCGCGGCTCAGCCGCGAGGACCTGACGGGTCCGGGCCAGCTCGATGGGGGTCAGCTCGCCGGTGTCGACCAGCCGGCGCACCATGAAGATCACGTCCTCCACCAGGTCACCGGTCGGGCCACCGGCCGTGAACTCGGCCTCGTCCTGCGCTGGGAGCTCCGGCTTGACGCCCACCACGGCGTCGAGCTTGCCCGGGAAGTAGTTGAACAGGGTCCGCCTGGAGACGCCGGCGCACGTGGCGAGGTCGTCCAGCGTGAAACCATCGAGGCCGTGTTCCACCATCAGCTTCTGCGCACACGACGTGATGGACGAGGCGGTGTACCGACGTCGCCGCCGCTGAGGCACATCCACGACCGGGTTCACCACTCTAGTTTGCACTATGCCCTGGAGAGTGCAACGCCGGGGGTACGGGAGAAGGTTGGGCACCCCCGACGGCACGCTCCCGTGCGTCAAGCCATCTGCTGAAGAGTCAGCGTGCTTCGTCGGGATCGCTGAATGCGGCGTACTTCAGAAGATGAAGGGACCTGACCGTGCCGAGGACCATGTCGTAGGCCGGAAGACCCGTTCCGATGCCATCGAAAATCCCGAACCTGGCGGTGTCAGCTGCACGACCCATACCCCGTCCGCGGTCGTCCATCGACGTCCTCGACGAACCCACCCGCTCGGTGTAGAACGCCTTGGCCCGGCTCTCAGAAGTTGGTCGCCATGTTGGTGAACCGGCTGTAGTGCCCCTGGAAGGCGACCACGATGGTGTCGGTCGGACCGTTTCGGTGCTTGGCCACGATGACGTCCGCTTCACCTTCGCGAGGTGACTCCCTTTCGTACATGGACTCACGGTGCAGCAAGATCACAACGTCTGCATCCTGCTCGATCGATCCCGACTCTCGGAGGTCGGACATCTGCGGTTTCTTGTCGACCCGTTGCTCAGGGCCACGGTTCAGCTGCGACAACGCGATGACGGGAACCTCGAGCTCTTTGGCCAGCAACTTCAGCGCTCGCGAGAACTCCGCGACCTCCTGCTGTCGTGACTCGACTCGCTTGCCGGAGCTCATCAGCTGCAGGTAGTCGACGATGACCAACTTCAGGTTGTGGCGCTGCTTGAGGCGCCGGCACTTGGCGCGGATCTCCATGAGCGCCATGTTCGGGCTGTCGTCGATGAAGAGGGGCATGTCCTGCAGCCGACCCTGCGTTTCCGCCAGTTTGGTCCAGTGCCGATCCTCGAGCTTGCCCTTGCGCATGTGCTGCAGCGGGATCTCCGACTCCGCGGACAGGAGTCGCATCGTGATCTCGGTGCGACTCATCTCCAGGGAGAAGACGACCGTCGGAATCTTGTGCTTGATGGCCGCGCTGCGGGCCACGTCGAGGGCGAAGGTCGACTTCCCCACGGCTGGTCGGGCCGCCACAATGATCATCTGACCGGGGTGCAGACCGTTGGTCCGCTCGTCCAGGCTGGTGAAGCCCGTAGGCACCCCGACCATCTCCCCCGACGAACCAGCCGCGTGTTCGATCTCGTCCAGGGTCGGCTCCAGGAGCTCGGACAGCGGGTGGTAGTCCTCCCCCTTGCGCCGGTCGGCCACACCGTAGACCTCGG
>JBASAN010000252.1:0-1848 GCA_049650625.1 Ornithinimicrobium sp. | reverse complement strand
CTCGGCCCGTCGACCACGGCACGCAGCGCCAGCACGTTGGCCCTGGCCACGTCGCTGACATGGACGAAGTCCCGCATCTGGGCTCCGTCCTCGTAGACCTTGGGCGACTCGCCCCGCTCCAGCGAGGAGCGGAACATGGCCGCCACTCCGCTGTAGGGGGTGTCGCGCGGCATACCCGGCCCGTAGACGTTGTGGTATCGCAGCGCGATCGCCGACGCCGGCGCCTGTCGGACCCACGCCGCGGCGTAGTGCTCTTGCGCCAGCTTGCTGACGGCGTAGGTGCTGCGAGGGTCCATCCGCGCGGTCTCGTCGACCAGCTCCCACCCCAGCACGGACCCACATATCGGGCAGTGGTTCTCGAAGTCCCCGCTGTCCAGGGCTTCGACGGTGCGCGGCGGGGGTGCCTGCTGACCGTGGGTCGGGCAGTCGTAGCGGCCTTCGCCGTAGACCACCATGGAGGAGGCCAGCACGAGCCGGTCGACGTCGGCCTCGTGCATCGCGGCCAGCAACGCCGCCGTGCCCAGGTCGTTGTGGGAGGCGTAGGCCGGCAGGTCGGCCACGGTCACCCCGGCGCCGACCACGGCCGCTTGATGACAGACCGCATCGACGCCGTGCAGCAGCGATCGCCACCCCTCACCACTCACGCTGTCGCGGACGTCCAGCTGGTGGGTGCCCTCGGGAGGTCGGGCCTCACCGTGAGCCATCGCGAGCATGAGATCCACCCGCACGACCTCATCGCCCGCGGCCTCGAGCTGTCGGCCGATCTCACTGCCGATGAAGCCCGCCGACCCGGTCAGCAGCACCTTCACGGCATACCCGGAATGTCGTAGGTCACGTCGATGCCTTCGGCCCAGGTCGAGCACGAGCACCCGTCGGGGTCGGGCAGCGCTTCGATCGTGTCGGCGAGCAGACCGGTGAGGCGCTCGAGGTTCTTCTTGAACAGCGCGAACACGTCCGCCTGCCCGACACCCTCCCCGGACTCCGCCCCCGCGTCCATGTCCGTGACCAGGGCGATCGCGGCGTAGCACTGACGCATTTCGCGAGCCAGCGCTGCCTCGGGAGCCCCCGTCATGTTGATCAGGCTCCACCCCTGCGCGGCGTAGTACTGCGACTCGGCGCGGGTGGAGAAGCGGGGGCCTTCGATGACGACCATCGCGCCACCGTCGACAACGTCCGGTGCGGCGCCGAGGACGGCTTGGCCGATGTTTCGGCAGTAGGGGTCGGCGAACGGCAGGTGGCAGGCGCCGGTCTCCACGAAGGAGCCGATACGGCGCACCGTGCGGTCGACGAGCTGGTCGGGCAGGACGATGTCACCCGGGGCGACCGACGGGCTCAGGCCACCGACCGCGCAGGGGGCGATCACCTGCTTCACCCCCAGGCTGCGCAGGGCGTAGGCGTTGGCGCGGTAGTTGATCGCGTGCGGTGGGTCGTCGTGGTGCAGGCCGTGGCGGGGGATGAAGGCCACCCTGCGGCCCCGGACGGTGCCGACGGCTACCGGAGCCGAGGGGTCCCCGTACGGCGTACTGACCGGGTGCTCGACCGGGTCGTCGAGGAAGGAGTAGAAGCCGGTGCCGCCGATCACGGCGATGTCTGCAGTTGCGTCATTCACGGCGCTCACTCTGCCAGCCTGCCCGCACTGTTGCTGCCTCTGGTGCACTCCTGCAGTGCGCGCCAACGGCTGAAGTGCTCAGGATCACGCACGAGTGGGCGGACGCAGGCACGTTGGCCGCTCCGGATTCGGGTGAACTCCTGCCGTGAGCGCCCTCGGTGGCAGTGGTCCACACCGTGCAACAGTCGGTCCGGTCCTCCACATTCGTCCGCGCTGGGGCTCCGTGCACCCCGGTGGAC
>JBASAN010000251.1:0-10993 GCA_049650625.1 Ornithinimicrobium sp. | reverse complement strand
CCCCGACGCCGACCCCGACGCCGACGCCGGCGCCCATTGGGACCTTGATCGGGGCGTGCCCTCAGGTGGGAAGCCCGATGTCCTCGGTGGTCTCCAAGTACGGCACGGGGGCCTCGGTCAGGCTGTTCGTGCCCGGCGGGTTCAAGACGGTCCCTCGCCCGGTCGGCGCGTCCAGGGTCCACGTCTCGTGGAAGCCATCCATCGGTGGCGCCATCACCGACACGCAGCTCATCTCGGCTTTCAGCGACCTGCAGGACGGCGACATGGTCGAGGTCTGGCACGAGTCGGACGTCAAGTACCGCAAGGGCGCGGACCTGACCGGCATGCTCGCGATGAAGAACAAGTTCAACGACCGCGTCGTTGCCCTCCGCGAAGCTGGCCGCATCCCGAACCTTCTGACCGTGAACACGTGGGCGGGTTGGTCCGTGGACGCGACCTCGAGTGTCAACCCCTCCAACCTCCACGCTCGTGCGGATCTTCTCGGCATCGACATGGACGGCATTCCTACCCAGAACAACTTCTACCCCTACGCTGAGCGTCAGCTGGGCGACAAGTTCGTCAGCGCCTACCGCGCAGGTGGCTACACGGGCTGGACCGTGCCGGAGTTCTCGATGCCTGCGGTCGCGGTCGACCCGACACACGAGAAGCGGATCGCCTGGTTCCAGGCTCAGGTCGCGAAGCTGCGGCAGGGTGTCCCGGCTGCGGGCGTGCCTGCGCCCAGGATGATCGCCTGGTTCGATGACGATTGGGCGAGCACGGCTGAGAACGACATGTTGCACTCAGCGAACGAGATCGCGGCGTGGTCGGAACTCGTGGCCGGCAACCGATAGGTCAATTTTGACCTGGTGACGCCCTGCCACTCCGCGCAATCGGGGTGGCAGGGTCGTTGCCGTGTACGGTCAGGTCCGAAGCGATGTACGGCCGTTCCCAAGCAATGTGACTGACCTGCCAGGGTCTCAGCTTGTGCGAATGGCGGCGCCAACGGACTTGACTTTGGTGTGTCCCGGGTCCGGCGTAGTCGAGATCGCTTGGATTCTCATGCCACGGTGATGATGCGGTTGCGTTCGAACTCTATCGGCGTGAGCCATCCGAGCTGGCCGTGGCGGCGTTTGCGGTTGTGCCAGATCTCGAGGTATTCGAACATGGTATTGGCGAGCTCGATGCGGGTGTTCCACTTTTTGCGGTCCAACAGCTCGACCTGCATCCGTGACCAGAACGCCTCGATCATCGAGTTGTCGTAGCAGTCGCCGATGCTGCCCATCGAGGCCAGCAGACCGGAGTCACGGGCGCGTTGGGTGAAGGCCCAGGAACCGAATTGAACGCCGTGGTCGGAGTGGATGATCGTGCCCGGTTCGGCGTTCTTGCCCAGGCGGCTCTCGATCGCCATCCCGAGCGCGTTCGTGACCAGCGCGCCAGTCTGGGTGGAATCGATCGACCAGCCCACGACACGACAGGAGTAGGTGTCGAGGATCGCGCAGCAGTAGACCTTGCCTTCCCGGGCTTGGATTCCAGCGGTCGTCGCAACAGCGGGATCTAGATGGCACAGAGTAGTTGGGCCCAGCGCTCGGCTGGGGTGTCCCAGTCAAGAGCTTTGCGGGGTCGGTCGTTGAGCTCGGTTGCGACGGCCTGGAGGTCCTCGATTGTCTTGCTGGACAGGTCGACGCCTCGGGGGAAGTACTGGCGCAGCAGGCCATTGGTGTTCTCGTTGGTTCCGCGCTGCCATGGCGCTCCGGGGTCGGCGAAGTAGACCTTGAAGTCGGTGGCGACGCTGAAGGCGCGGTGCTCGGCCATCTCGGCTCCTTGGTCCCAGGTCAGGGATCTACGCATCGCTACGGGCATGTCGCTGACGGTGGCGATCAAGCTGTCCCTGAGGGCTTCGGCGCTGCGTTCACGACCCAGGTGGCCGAGCAGGAGGTACCGGCTGGAGCGCTCGACCAGCGTCGCAACGGCTGAGCCGCCTGCGCGCCGATCACCAAGTCGCCTTCCCAGTGACCGGGGACCCTGCGATCGGTCGCGTCGAGGGGGCGCTGGCTGATGGGCGTCAGCGGGTCAACGAACCGGGGTCGTCGGGCATCGGGTTGTCGGCGGGGACGCCGTGCGGCGCGACCGCGGCGCAGCTGGGAGCCCAGTTCGCGGCGCAGTTCGCCCTTGGCGTGGACGTAGATGGCTTGGTAGATCGTCTCGGGACACACGCGCATCTCCGGTGCGGCCGGGAAGTCCTTGATCAGCCGGTTGCTGATCTGTTGTGGTGACCACTTCTTCTTGAGTCTCACCTGCACGTACTCGCGCAGCCTCGGGTCGGCCACCAGCTTGGCCTGCCGGGGCCGGGCGCGGCGTGCGACCGACATCCGGTGCGCGGTGTGAGGCATGTAGCCGCGCGCGGTGGCGTTGCGTCGTAGCTCGCGGCTGATGGTGGACGGGGAGCGTCCCATCGCTACCGCGATCTGTCTGATCGACTGCCCTGTGCGGCGTAGGTCCTGAATCTGCTCGCGCTCGAGGAGGCTCAGGTAGCGGGAGTCGATGATCTGCTCGACCTTGTTCAGGTCGACGCTGCCGCCGATGGCGCGGGTTCTTCGTTCGGGCACGCCGCTCATGATCGGCTCGGGATAGCGCACGACCCGGCCATCTGCGTAGACACGCCCGCGGTTGATCCTCGTGATGCCCTTGTCCCAGTCCGTGGCCGACCGGGCACCAGCGCCTCTGCTCGCGTGAGCCCTTCGGCCCGAAGCCGCAGGAACTCCTCGCGCCGCGGGTTGGTCTTGCGCGCCTCGCTGGTGAAGATGCCGGCCTTGTGCGCCCACGCGTAGCAGGTCACGCGCGGGATGCCCATCTCCTTCGCGACGGCGGACACATTCGGGTTCACGGCCAGGCGCTGGAAGAAGTCGGCCTTCTCCTCGGAGGTGTACTGCCGGGGCGTGGCACGAAACATCGAAAGCCCCGAGGCGCTGACCCACCGGTATGCGGCGTGCTCACTGACCCCGGCCGACCGCGCAGCTGCCCGAATCGTCCCGCCACGATCCAAGATCTCGAAGAAGCGCTCACGCTGCTCTTCGCTGTAGATCGGACCACCCATCAACAACACCTCCAGTAGGCGTTGCGACGACCGCTGGAATCCAAGGGGTGGGATGCTCGGTGATGTCGGTGACCCACAACTGGTTTGGGCCAGTGCGGGTGAAGTTGCGCTCGACGAGGTCGGTGGCGATGTCATCGGCGCGGATCCGTTTCCACTTCCGTCGACCGGTGAGACCGTGCAGGCCGGCGCGGCGCATCAGCAGCTCGCCCTGGCCGTGGCCCACGACCACGCCGCGGCCCAGGGTGAGCTCGGCATGGACCCTTCTGCCGCCGTAGATGCCGTGGGACTCCACATGGATCTGGGTGATCAGGTCGGTGAGCATCGCGTGGCGGATCGCCCGTTCCGAGGGGGTCCGCTTCTCGTGTTCGTAGTAGCCCGACTCCGCGACCCCGACGACCTTGCAGGCGACCTGGACCGGGAGGCCAGCCGCGGCGATCACTTCGATCGCCGCGTAGCGCCTTTTGGGCTGGTAGCCCCCTTGAGTTCTGCGATCGCGCGTCGGCTGACTTCGAGCTCGGTCTCGAGCTCGGTGATGCGCGCCTCCGCCTTCGCCAGCTCGGCCTTCTCGGAGGTGCTTAGTCCCGGCAGGTCACCGCGGTCGATGCGGTCTTGTCGACGCCAGTTGTAGATCGTCAGATCCGACAGGTCGAGATCGTGCGCGACCGAGGCGACACTGCGCCCCTGCTCAAGCACGTCGAGGACCTTGCGCCTGAACTCTGCTGAATGGCCACGTCGTGCCACTGGTTCCTCCTGGTCTCAAGGCACCAGAATCGAGTAATCCAGACCCGGTCACACCCGGGACACACCAGGCCGGCTGCCGAGCGTGTGGAGTGATTGCGCATAGCCACGGCCGACGCGACGTGCACCTGATCGACGTGCCGTGCTTCGGGCGCCCGGTCCGGTTGATCTGGCGCAAGCGGACCTGGCGCTGCGCCGAACAGAGGTGCCCGGTGAGGTCGTTCACCGAGCAGCACGAGGACCTTGCTGGGCCGCGGGCGTTGCTGACGGTGCGGGCGTGCTGGTGGGTCATCGGCCAGCTCCGCCGCGAGGGCGCGTCGGTCGCGGGTCTTGCCCGCCAGCTGGGCACGACCTGGCGCACGGTGTGGCGCTCGATCAAGCCACTGCTCGAGGCGATGGCCGAAGACCCGGCCCGGTTCGAGAACGTAAGCGCCCTCGGCGTCGACGAGCACGTCTGGCACCACGTCTCGACCAAGCCCACCGACCAGGGCGGGCGCGGCCCCAAGGAGCTGACCGGGATGGTCGACCTGAGCCGTGACCAGCACGGACGCGTCCGCGCCCGCCTGCTCGACCTCGTCCCAGGCAGATCGGGCAAGGCCTACGCCGACTGGCTCACCGAGCGCGGTGAGGCATTCCGCGCCGGGGTGAAGGTCGCCGCCTTGGACCCGTTCCAGGGCTACGAGAGCGCGATCGATGACCAGCTCGAGGACGCCGTTGCGGTCCTCGACGCCCTCCATGTGGTCAAGCTCGGCACCGCTGCGGTCGATGAGTGTCGGCGCCGGGTCCAGCAGGAGACCCTGGGCCACCGCGGTAGGAAGGGCGACCCGCTCTACGGCATCCAGAAGCTCGTTCGTGCGGGGGCCGAGAAGCTCACCGACGAGCAGTGGGCCCGCTTTGAGAGGGCCATCGCTGCCCGTCCCGATGAGCACCTGGGCGTCTATATCGCGTGGTCGTGCGCCCAGCAGCTGCGCGCGGCCTACCGCCACCGCGACCCGGTCGAGGGACGCACGATCGCTGAGAAGGACCTCGAGTCGTTCTCCTCGTGCCCGGTCCCCGAGATCGCCCCACTCGGCCGCACCCTGAAACGCTGGCGAGAGTCGTTCTTGGCCTACTTCACCACCGGCCGGTCGAACAACGGCGGCACCGAGGCCGTCAACGGCCTCATCGAGCTCCACCGCCGCGCCGCCCGCGGCTTCCGCAACTACCGCCTACGGATGCTGCTGACCGGAGGCGGACTGACCGGCCCCCACCTCAAGTAAAAAGAGCTAGCTTCGTCAACGTACACGTTCGTAGGTCATCACCAGAGTCTGAGCAAAACGCCGAAGGGGCGTTTTCTGGAGCAGGGTCAGGGCAGGGCGAAGGCGGCGGTTCAAAGCGGGGTGTCGGTCGAGTGGAGGCCACATGTACGCGAGGCCAGTCCGCTCGAAACCATGAGCTTGCACGAGGCGGTCGAGTCGGCCGGGTGTGAACGCGTCATTGACGCTGAACCTGCGGTGAACCGCGGGAATCCAGGTGAGGAACGGAAATCGCCACCCTGGACGTACTTTTCCGCGCAGCATAAAGCCGTGTTGCTCCAAGGGCCACCAGCGGTTCGGCGTGGTGAGGTAGAAGGAGCCTCCGGGCCGAAGCACACGGGATATCTCACTGAGCGTGCCCGTAAGGTACTCGCCCAAGTGCTCCATCGTCTCGATCGCCGTCACCGCATCGAACGTCTGGTCCTCGAACGGGACATCGGTTGCCGAGCATTCGAGGACGCTCACGGCTGCAGCGCCTGCCGTGCCTCGAAAATGCGCAAGGCGGTCAGGCTCTATGTCAATGCCTACAGCCTCATCGAACCCTTCCAGCATCCGCAGGGTATAAACCCCGTTCCCGCACCCGATATCGAGCAGGTGTTGACCGCGCAGCGCGACGAGGGAGTCCATGAGTGCGATCCGACCTTCGACATTCCCGTCGCCACGGGCGCTCCCCTCCATGGCGCCCAAGCCGTAGTACGAGCCGTTTCGCATTGAGTCCGCCTTATTCATCGGAAAACCATACTGGGCGCGAGCTGAGAGTTGCAGGCCCAAGCGCCCGATACTTATGGGCCGCGCGTCGGTCCCGCTCCCAGATGAGCAACTCCTCGATCGCCCTCAACCAGGGCAAGTGTGAGCCTGGTGCGTGTCTTCTCAGGTTGCCGCGGCGCTTGCGCGCTCAGGCTGAGTGGTGACGGCGCGCAGCAGAGCGTGTGTGACCTGTAGTTGCGGGCATCGGCAGCGGCCTCGATCGTTCCGGGGTGCTCAGGCCTGGACGCACCGATGCCCATTGCGTCGCGCAGAACAGGACAGTGGCCGAGATCTTGCCGTGCATCTTGCGAACGTGCGGTCCCGCACGCGCGCCGAGGTGTCGGGGAAGGGGGCCCTACGTGCTCGTCGCGCGTGGCCCCTCGTGCGCGCTACTGCGCCGGCCATGTCCGCGTGCGGTCAGTCGACGCCGTTGCAGCCGGAGGTGTCGTCGCCCACCGGGGGCGGGGCCGCGGCCGGAAGCGAGGTGGTCGTCGTTCCGACTCTGTGGAGGGACCGGCGGAGGACGGGTGCTCGCGTCGTCAGAACAGGCCGGGCGGCTACCCACGCGGTGACGTGCATCAGGCGCGGGGCTGGCTCAGGTCATTGCAAGCTGGGCCCGGGGGCTGCGGTGCGCCTCCCGGCTGGGCGCTGATGGACAGGCCGGAAGTGCCCCTCTAGGTCGTGTCGGTGGAAACGGTGGACGGTCAGCGCTGAGGCCGCGCTCGACCCCGGCACGAGCAGCTTGGTGTTCGGGGTGTCCTTCCGGGTCGACAGGGTGTCGGCCGTAAGGGTCGACTAGGGCAACTGCTCTAGCGGGCTGGCGGGCGACCGGCGGGCGCAGATTGGGCTGCAGGTCGCCCGTCGACCTCCGGCCCTGCTGTGTACAGGGCGATCGCGGCGCCGTGCTGGCGCAGAGCCCGCAGCGCGACTCGCGGTACTTGGTTATGTGCCGCCGAAGCGGCACCTCGGTCGCTTTGACCGTGGCGCGCTTGATGGGGGCGCCATTCGGACGTGGACCGCCTCGAGACCCTCTCTGCTCTCCGACTTCGCTCGAACCCGCTGCCGCCCGGCGGGAAGGTAGACGCCCGCGGTGGTGTTGTCGGTCCGGCTCTCGACCAGTTCGACGGAGCCATTGACGACGTCGTCGTCGACGTGGAGCGCTGAGATCGGTCGGTCCTCGGGTGGCTAGGGTGCTCGTGTGACTTCCACTCCCCATGACCCCGGACCGTTCTCGAAGACCGGTCTCGGAGACCATGAGCTCGCCGTCTGGCTCGCTGAAGAGGCCGGCCGCAGGCTCCTCGACGTGCGGGCCGAGGGGCTTCAGGGTCGGGAGCTCAAGGATGCAGGTGACCGCGCCGCGCACGAGCTCTTGATGAGCCTCTTGGCCCAGACCCGCCCGGAGGACGCGGTGCTCTCCGAGGAGGGCAAGGACGACAAGGCGCGCCTCGGCGCCGACCGGGTCTGGATCGTCGACCCGCTGGACGGCACCCGCGAGTTCTCGGAGCCCCCCCGCGACGACTGGGCCGTGCACGTGGCGCTCTGGCAGCGCGGCGCGGGGGATGGAACGAGCGGGGACGGCGACCTGGTTGCGGGGGCCGTCGCCCAGCCCGGTCTGGGCGAGACCTTCGCGACAGGCTCGACGCTCGTGGTCCCGGACCGCACCACCGACCGTCTGCGGATCGCGGTGTCGCGCAGTCGCCCGCCCGCCTTCGTGCAGGGCATGGCCGACGAGCTCGGCGCCGAGCTGGTCGCGATGGGTTCGGCCGGTGTGAAGGTCATGTCGGTGGTGCGCGACCTCACCGACGCCTACGTCCACTCCGGCGGGCAGTTCGAGTGGGACTCCGCGGCACCGGTGGCGGTGGCTCGCGCGGCCGGACTGTTCACCTCGCGGGTGGACGGGAGGCCGCTCCGGTACAACCAGGACGACGTGTACCTGCCGGACCTGATCGTGTGCCGTCCCGAGATCGCTGAGCAGGTGATCGAGCTCGCGCGCCGCCACGGAGCAACCTGAGCAATGCCGTGCCCCGTCATGACTAGCCGCGTGGGCGAGCCCGCCGGCCGAGATAGCCGTAGTGGGCGAGCAGCGGTGCCGTCAGGGCCGTCATCAGCCGCTGCTCCCCGCGTGGCTGCTGCTCACGCCAGCGCTGGTCTGCCACGACGTCGATGGATCCGTGCGTGAATCGCATCGGGTTTCCCGCGCAGGAGTGGTTCGGGCCCAGCTCCACGCTGGTGCTGCCGATGTGCGACGTCTCAGCGTTGACGCCCGCGAAGTCCAGGAGTTGCCGTGTGGAATGCGCGGGGTCGGCGACGAAGTCCTCGTAGCGCAGCCTCAGCGTCGGCACCCGCCGTCCCACCAGCTCGGACTCCACGTTGTGCAGGCTCCAGTAGGCCGCGACCGTCGCGGGGGAGTACCGGGGCATCGACGCATGCTCTCCGTCGACGGACTCCGGGCGCCGCACCTCCTTGCCCCAGGAGTAGGCGACTCCTCGGCTGTCGCGCACGCAGTGGATCACCCGGAGGTCGATCTCGTCCGAACCCGCCAGGCACCAGGCCAGCGACGCCTGCTTGCTGGAGTCGATCAGCACCTGGCCCTGATCGCCGGCCACGAGCCGGGCCGCGCGGTACAACCGGACGAAGTGATCGACGTACTCGTCCATGTCGCGAGCAAAGGACGCGGGTCGACGGGTCGCGATCGCGGGTACTCGCGTGGCCCGGTCGACGCGGCCCTTCAGGTCTGCCATGCGCTCGGGGTCGACGCGGTCCCACCCACCGAAAGCCTCCTGACCGACGGCCGACCAGAACGGGCACTCGAGGAAGGGGCGTCCGCACGCGCAGAGCTCGCCGCGCTGAAGGCCTCGGTTCCACAGGTGCATCACCTCGCCGAGCGGCGTCACGCCGTCGGTCTCGCCGAGGACCCGCTCGACCAAGGTGGTGCCGCTACGTCCGAGCCCGGCCAGGAACAGGATGGTGGGTCGGGTTGAGCGCCTCTCGGGCACGGGTGGACTCCTTGTGGTCGCGTCCGGCAGCGGGCTGGCTTCTCCGCTCGGTCGGGGACAGTCAACCCCAGCGCTCGCAGGTCGGCGCAGCCGTCTAGCCAATTGGAGGGGTTATCTGCGTGCTGGGACCCCTGTCAGGTCACGGGCGGTAAGTTCATCGACGTGTTCGCCTCCTCCGCCGGCCGCGCAACGGGCTCGGTGCGCCCCCCGGTCCGCTCGCGCGGCTCCAGGCGCGCGCTGACGCAGGTCGCAGCGGGGTTGGCCCTCACTGGAGGCGCTCGGCGCCGACGTCCGGCGGCAGGGGTCGAAGCGGACTTGCGCCGCTCGACGGATACGCCGACGACGGGGCCCGTGCTGCTCGTCAGTACCCAAGGTGGTCACCTCGCGCAGCTGCTGGCACTCGAGGCGTGGTACTCGGCCCACGACCGGCTCTGGGTCTGTCCCGGCACTCCGGACGTGATGGACCGGCTCGCGGGTGAGCGCGTGGTGCACTCCTGGAGCCCCACGACCCGCAACCTGCCCAACCTGCTTCGCAACATGGTGCTCGCTGCTCGAGTGGTGCGCCGCGAGCGGCCCTCGCTCGTCGTCAGTGCTGGGGCCGGTGTCGCCGTCCCGTTCTTCGTCATGGCGTGGGCGATGCGGATCCCGACCGCCTTCATCGAGGTCTTCGACCGCGTCGACAGCCCGACGATGACCGGACGGCTGTGCGGGCCGTTCTCCTCGGCGCGGCTGGTCCAGTGGGACAGCCAGCTCGAGTTCTACCCCGACGCACGTCTGATGGGTCCGATGCTGTGACCCTGCTCGTGCTCGCCCTGGTCGGCACCGACCACCACCCCTTCGAGCGCTTCGTGGAGCTGATCGACGCCGCCGCCGTGCGCCATCCCGAGCACCGGTTCCTGGTCCAGCACGGAGCAACGTCCGGCCCGTCGACGGCCGACGGTGTGACCTACCTCACCCATGACGATCTCGACCAGCGCCTGGCCGACTGTGACCTCGTCATCTGCCACGGGGGACCGGCGACGATCATGGACGCCCGTTCCCACGGCCACCTGCCTTTGTGCATCCCACGGGATCCCGCGCTGGGTGAGCACGTCGACGGCCATCAGCTCGCGTTCGCGGTGCAGGCGTCCCACGCCGGTCTGGTGCGTACCGTCCAGGCCGACGAGCCGGCCCGGGCATTGTTGGACGGGGCGATCCTCGACCTCGAGCAGGGGCGCTGGCCCGGTAGGGCCGCGGTGGCGACCAGCGATCAGGCCCTTGAGCCACGAAGAAGGGCTGCGCGTGAGCTGGACGCCCTGATCGGAACTCGTCCACGTCGTCGAGACGCCCTGCGACGAATGAGGAGACTGCGGTGAGCGACCAGCCACGAGAGCCCGCCCCCCCCGACATCACGGTGGTCATCGCGACCCGCGACCGTCCCGAGCTGATGCGCGAGGCGCTGGAGGCGGTGCGCGCCCAGCAGCACGAGGCCGTGGTGCGGACCATCCTGGTCTTCGACCAGTCGCAGCCGGACCTGAGCCTGGTCGACGAGGACCCGCTCCGCCCGGTCGACGTCGTGCGCAACCATCGCCGTGAGGGCTTGGCCGGCGCGCGCAACACGGGCATCGAGCTCGCGACGACGCCGTTGGTGGCCTTCTGTGACGACGATGACGTGTGGTTGCCGGGACGGCTGGCACCCCAGGTCTCTGCGCTCGCATCCGCTCCCCGCAGTGTGCTCGCCACGACGGGTATCAGGGTCGAGCAGGGCGGGCGCGTGCACGATCGCGTGCTCGAGCAGACCGAGGTCCACCTGCTCGACCTCCTCGCCGACCGGCACACCGAGCTCCATCCCTCCACCTTCCTGATGCGACGAGAGGCCGTCGTGCGCCTGGGGATGGTCGAGGAGGACGTCCCGGGCGGCTTCGGCGAGGACTACGACCTGCTGATCAGGTGCGCGAGGGAGGCACCGGTCCTCCATGTGCCCGATCCGCTCGTTCGCATCCGATGGGGTAATCAGTCCTACTTCACCCGGCGCTGGGAGACCATGGCCGAGGGGCTTTCCTGGATGCTGGAGCGTCACCCGGAGTTCGAGGAGAGTCCCCGCGGCTCGGCCCGCATCCGCGGCCAGGTGGCGTTTGCGCACGCCGCCCTCGGTCACCGTCGGG
>JBASAN010000250.1:0-20365 GCA_049650625.1 Ornithinimicrobium sp. | reverse complement strand
GAGGAGCCCCCGGAGCACGTGAAGTTCATCTTCGCGACCACGGAGCCGGAGAAGGTGCTGTCGACGATTCGGTCCCGCACCCACCACTACCCCTTCCACCTGGTGCCGCCTCAGCGACTGACGGCATACCTGGAGCAGGTGTGCCAGAGCGAAGGGGTCGACATCGAGCCGGGAGTGCTCTCGTTCGTGACCCGGGCCGGCGGTGGCTCGGTGCGGGACTCGCTGTCGGTCTTGGACCAGCTCATCTCGGGTGCGGGCGAAGCCGGCCTGACCTACGAGGGCACGGCCTCGCTGTTGGGCTTCACCGACACCGAGCTGTTGGATGCCGTCGTGGTGGCCGTCGGAGCCGGGGACGCCGCGAGTGTCTTCACCCACGTCGACAAGGTGATGGAGTCCGGGCACGACCCGAGACGTTTCGTGGAGGATCTCCTGGAGCGCTACCGGGATCTCATCGTGCTGCTGGCCGTAGGGGACCGCGGCGGCGGTCTCCTGCCAGGGGCACCCCAGGATCAGATCGAGCGTATGCAGCATCAGGCCCAGTCGCACGGAGCTGCAGCGTTGACCCGATGCGCTGACGTGGTGAGCCATGGTTTGGCCGAGATGACCGGGGCCGTGTCCTACCGACTGCTGCTGGAGCTGATCTGCGCGCGATTGTTGCTCCCCGGAGCCGCCGGCGAGCAGGGGTACGGCGCGAGACTGGACCGCATCGAGCGTCGACTCACGGTGGCCAACCAGCCCTCGGCGGTGGGTACGTCATCACCACCCGTGCACTCGCCCCGCCCCACCCCCTCAACAGCGCCCGCCACCTCGTCCGAGTCGGCCACGCCCTTCCCGGCGCCCACCCACACTCACGCATCATCCCGGTCGACGGTTCCCGAGCCCGAGCGTCCCTCCTCCGAGCCTCCCCTCCAGGAGCCGCCGGAGGACGAGCCAGACGGCTCGGACACCGGCCGCGCCGAGATCCAGCCCGGGATGGGCCCCGGTGGCCCGGAGCGAGGGGACCCGGCCGCGGAGCTGTCCGCTCCCTCCGCCTCGGAGCAGTCGCCTTCGGGCCCGGGGGTGTTGGACACCGACGCGATCCGCCGCTCGTGGCCCGAGGTGCTCGACAAGGTCAAGTCGATGCGCCGTGTGACGTGGAGCTTCGTCTCGGTCAACACCAAGATCGTCGACTTCGACGGGCGGCGGTTGTTGCTGCAGATCGGGACCGCCGGCCAAGCGGAGACATTCCGACGGGGCAACCATGCGGAGGTCGTCCGGCAGGCTCTGATCGAAGCCATCGGGGTCGACACCGTGGTTGAAAGCACCGTCTCGGGAGCCAACGACGCAGGGGGGCCCGCGCAACGACGACCGCGCACCCGCAACGAAACGGCCTCCGAACCGGTCGCTGGGTCGGCCGTTGCCGTCGAGGAACGTGATCGCACGCCAGGTCAGGGGCGGTCGCCACGCAGTCAACGCGGTGGGTCTGGTCCGTCTGCGAGGCAGGATCAGGCTTGGTCCCAGACCAGCGACGCGGAGCCTCCCCCGTGGGCGCAACAAGCGCACGCGCAGCGCGCCCAGGACACAGCTCCGGTGGGCGCGACGCAGGCCCCGGCAGGCGCGGGGTCGGGGCGCTCAGGCGGGGACATTCCCGCACAAGACGACGACGACCTGGAGAACTCCACTACGGTGGGCCAGTCAGTGATCGAATCCGTTCTGGGCGGCAAGGTCATCGCCGTCGATGACCCCACCCAGCGCTGAAAGGCTCCTCCCATCCTGTACCAGGCTCTGCACGTCACGATCCGGCCGGCCGCGCTCGCGCTCTGGCGCCCGAAGATCATCGGCGCCCAGAACGTGCCGGCGTCGGGCCCGGTGATCCTGGCGAGCAACCACCTCTCGTTCGCCGACAGCGTGGCCATCCCGCTCGTTTCACCCCGGCAGGTGGCATTCCTGGCCAAGGAGGAGTACTTCACCGGCACCGGACCCAAGGGGTGGGTGAGTCGGACGTGGTTCACCTCGATCGGGTCCATTCCGGTCAACCGGGACCATGCGCGCTCGGCCCAGGATTCCCTCGACGTGGCGTTGGCGCATCTGCAGAATGGTGGGGTCTTCGGCATCTACCCGGAGGGCACGCGTTCCCGGGACGGGAGTCTGTACCGCTTCCGCACCGGGGTGGCGTGGCTGGCGTTGCACGCGAACTGCCCTGTGGTGCCGGTCGCGGTGACGGGCACCGACGCGCTGATGCCAGTGGGAGCAAGGCTGCCGCGCGTGCGCACGTTCACCGTCGAGTTCGGTGAGCCCCTCGACTTCTCCGAGCGCTACGCCGGTGTGCCAGCGGGCCGAGCACGTCGTGAGGTGGCCGACGAGATCTACCAGGCCGTCCTGGCGATGAGCGGTCAGGAGGAGGCAGGAGAGTACAACCAGCGACAGGCCGACGTCACCTAGCGAGCCTGCTGGTGCCACGCTCGGGGTGGCGGCCGGGTTCACCCAGCCTGGCCGCATACAGTCGCCGTTGTGTATGAAGGCGTCGTCCAAGACCTTATCGACGAGCTCGGTCGACTTCCCGGGATCGGTCCCAAGAGCGCGCAGCGCATTGCGTTCCATCTGCTGACGGCGGATCCGCAGGACGTGAGCAACCTCGCGACGGCACTCACCCAGATCAAGGACCGGGTGCGGTTCTGTGACGTCTGCGGCAACGTGGCCGAGGAGGAGCTGTGCCGCATCTGCCAGGACTCCCGTCGGGACCAGTCACTCATCTGCGTGGTCGAGCAGTCGCAGGACGTGGCGGCGATCGAGCGCACCCGAGAGTTCGGCGGGAGGTACCACGTGCTGGGTGGGGCGATCAACCCGATGGGTGGGGTGGGACCGGACGACCTGCGGATCAAGGAGCTGCTGACCCGGCTGGCCGACGGCACGGTCAGCGAGGTCATCATCGCCACGGACCCCAACCTCGAAGGCGAGGCGACCGCGACTTATCTGGCCCGGCTCCTGAAGTCCATCGAGGTGCGGGTCAGCCGCCTGGCGTCGGGGTTGCCGGTCGGCGGCGACCTGGAGTACGCCGATGAGGTCACGCTCGGTCGGGCCTTCGAGGGTCGGCGGCTCATCGAGGCCTGACCAGGCCCCCACGTCGGTCGAAACCGGTTGTCGGCCATCGAGGTGGTAGCCGGAGGGCACGGAGTGCACCACACTGGGACGTATGAGCCAGCGCAGGCAGGACGTCCAGGGCGAGCCGCCGATCGACGCGGAGCTGCGCGCCGTGGCCGACGACATGGCCGCCGAAGCCCGGACCTACCTTCTGGCGGTGCGGTCGATGGCTCGGGGAGACGCGAGCGACACGGCGTTGCCGCTCATCCTGCTGGCCGTGTCACAGATCCAGGTCGCGGGTGCCCGTCTGGGCGCCATGGTGGACATCGTGCCCCGGGAGCGGTTCGAGTCCGACGCGGGTCCGGACCTGGACCTCGACGCGGTCCGTGAAGGTCTGGGTCTGCTGCTCACGGGGGTGGACGCCTACGCCGAGGTGGCCGATCCTGTGGTCTCCACCGAGGTGAGTCGGGGCGATATCTCCAACGACCTCACGGCGGTCGCCGCCGACCTGACTCATGGCCTACGCCACTTCGATGCCGGCCGGATCACCGAGGCCCTGTGGTGGTGGCAGTTCAGCTACCTGTCCTCGTGGGGAGAGCGTGCGGCGTCATCCCTTCGGGCCGTGCTGGCCTTGCTGAGCCACGTGCGTCTGGACATCGACGACGAAGTGGCGATGGAGGCCGAGATGGCGGCCCTGCATACCGAGCCGCAGGGCTTCTCCGACGACTGAGTCCGACCCGCTGACCGTTGTGCTCGCCCTCTGCGGGTACCGCACTGTGCAGCGGAGCGCTTATCGGTCAGTGGGGAGGCGGTCGGGGTGGCCTTCGGCGAGCTCGTTGGGAGTGGTGTCCGGGTCGATCGGTGCGCCGGAGCGGTAGGTGGCTCGTCCGAGCGTGTTGCTGGCCACCGACGACATGATGATGAACCCGGCGATCGCGACCAGCACCTTGATGAGGTCGACCCAGTCCATGCCGACGTCGTTGACGTGGTGGAGGTATGCCGCCAGGACGATCGCGGGGAGCCCCAGGCCGGTCGCCGGGCTGAGCACGTTGATCCGGCTGAGCGCGTCCCCGACTCTGAGCATGGCGACGGCGCTGACCAGCACGCACAACGCCCCACCAATGGCCAGGAACCCGACGATGATCGTCAGCAGGGATGCCATTAGCGCCTTCCTCTCGTCAAGATCCGGGCCAGCGCCACGGTCGCCAAGATGCCGAAGAGCGCGGACACCGAGGCCACGTCGAAGAGCACTGCGGTGTTGCGCAGCATGGCGCTGACGATGAAGATCGCGATCGCGCAGAAGTAGATCAGATCGCTGACGGCAGCAGCCGTGGCTTCGTCCTTCGCCGTGACGAGTCGAACCAGCCCGCATACGGCCGCAACGGCCAAGATGATGATGGTGGAGACGACGATGAGGGTCATGAGGGACTCTCCGCATCGCTGCCACGCGTGGCTCGGAGCAGCTTCGACTCCATCACGTGGAGCTCGTCGAGCAGCTCCTCGCGACTGCTGGAGTACATCGAGTGCACGAAGAGGCTAGCCGGAGCGTGGTCCAGAGCCGGCGCGATGCCGATCGTGATGGTGCCCGGGGTGATCGTGATCGACGAGGCCATGATGGTGATCTCGGAGTCCGTGTCGCAGCGCAGCGGGTACTCCACGATCATCGGTGTCGCGTTCTTGCCGGGTGTGAAGGCGTCGAGCGCGACGGTCATGGTGCCCGTGACAACCTCCCAGGCGATGAACCCGGCGTAGCGAACGCTGGACAGTGGGTGAACTCTCATCCGAGCACCGCCTGTACGTAGGGCTGCAGGTTGAGCAGGTCATCGGCGGCGCGTTGCGCGACCGGGATGAGCAGGCCGGCGGCAAAGAAGAAGACGAGCTGCAGGCACACCAGGAATGCTCCGGGGGCGGCCACCGTCCAGCGCACCCTGAGGTCCTTCGGGAGTGGCACCCGCTTGGCCCGGCCTCCCCGGGGGCTTTCCGGGCGGTAGTTCTCCATGCCCGGACCCCAGAAGACCCCGGACCACAGTCGCTGCATGGCGAAGAGGGTCGCCACGGCAGCCACACAGATGACGGTGATGAAGACCCACTGCTCCCAGCCGCCGGCGTTGGCCGAAGCCTGCAGCAGGCCGATCTTGGCAAAGAAACCCGTGGACGGGGGCAGGCCGACGAGAGACAGCAAGGCGAAGGCGTAGACGACCGCGATCCACGGGTCTCGTCGCGCGATCCCGGCCAGGCGTTCGTACCGACCACTACCGTAGGTCTGCTCGATGGCGCCGGAGGTCAGCAACAGCGCAGCCATGGTGACGATGTGGTGGATCATGTAGAAGATCCCCGCCGCCAAGGCGAACTGGCTGAACAGCGCCAGGCCCAACAGGATGTGTCCCACCCCGGCGACCATCTGCCAGGCCAGTGCACGGCGCATGATGTGCTCACCGAAGGTGCTGTAGGCGCCGACCATGATGGTCAGGGCCACCGCGAAGGCCAGGATGGGGGCCCAGGGCGCCTCCCCGCCGTACGTCGTGGAGTAGATCCGGTAGATCCCGTACAGCGCGACCTTGGTGTGCACGGCGGAGAAGAGCGCCATGATGCCGGCGGAGGTGGCCGGGTAGGTCCGGGGGAGCCAACCGTGCACGGGGGCCACGCCAGCTTTGATCGCCAACGCCAACAGCACGATCGACACGGCGAAGCCGACCTTGGGGTCCTCGCCCGCCGCGCCGACCAGCTCGGCAAGGTTCACGGTGCCCGCCGCGGCGTAGACCAGGCCCACGCCCACCAACAGGATGGTGCTGGTCAGCAGGTTGACGACGACGAAGAGGCGACCGATGCCCAGGCGTCTCCAGGTGCCGGTGATCGAGATCAGCGCATAGGACGGCAACAGCATGACCTCGACGAAGACGAAGAGGTTGAACAGGTCCCCGGTCAGCAAAGCACCGTTGACCCCGGCGGTGAGCATCAACGCCAGGGGAGGGAGGAAGCGGAATCGGTCCTCTCGCGTCTGGGTCAGGAAGGTCATCGTCACCGTGGTCGTCAGGGAGGTGACGGTGATCATCAGTGCGCTGAAGGTGTCCGACACCAGCGGGATCGACACCCCACCGGGGAAGGCGCCGATGTTGTGCGCGATGACGGGGGTGGTGCGATGTTCGAGCAGCAGCAGGATCCCGGCCACCGTGATCAGCCCCGGGACGCCGATCATCAGGGCTCGTTCGACCGCGGGGCGTCGGTAGACCACGAGCACAGCCGCTGCCAGGAGGGGCAGGACAACAAGAAGCGACAGCAGAGATGGGTTCATCGGTCGTGGAACTCCCCGGTGTCCGGCATCCGCTTCGTGTCGTCGTTGTGGCCTATGACGGCGAGCGTGAGCATGAAGATCGTCACGGCCAGGGTGATGACGATGGCGGTCAACACAAAGGCCTGAGGCAACGGATCAGCCGCCACCTCGACCGAGGTGCGATCTGCGAGGGGCTCACCGCGGAACGAGCTGACCCCGGTCATGAGCAGGAGCAGGTTCGCCGCGTGACTCACCAGGGCGAGGCCGAAGATGATCCGCACCATGCCCCGTTGGAGCATGAGGTAGACACCGCCGGTGACCAGCACCCCGATCGTGATGGGAAGGATCATCGGGGTGTCCGCTCTCGAGGGGTCCGCCCGCTGTCGGCGCGTTCGCGAGGAGGTTTGCGTCCCGAGGCCAGGAAGTTCGTGTTCCGGCTGGGGCGGAAGGGGAGGTCTTCGTCGCCCGGGTGTTCGCCACGCACCGTCTCCATCGGTCCGGGGACCTCACCCTCCACGCTCTGGTCGGCGCGCTCTCGGGTGCCCTCGTCGGTGCCTTCGGCGGCGCCCAAGAGGTTGAAGGCAGCCATCACCAGACCCAACACGGCTGCATACACGCCGAGGTCGAAGATCATCGCCGAGGTCCACTTCTGCCCGAGGAACTCCCCGTGCAGGGGCTCCAGGAACGAACCCTTGGCGATGAGGCCCCAGATGCCGGTGCCGAGGGCCAGCAGAACCCCGACCGCGATGAGGGTCACCGGAGCCTTGGGTGGGCCGACCGGGTGGTCACGGGAGGAGGCGAGGTAGATCAAAGCCACCACGGCCGAGCCGACCAGGGCTGCGATGAACCCGCCGCCGGGGGAGTTGTGTCCCCGCCAGAACAGGATCGCCGAGATGACGACGAGCAAGGGGATGGTCAGTCGGATCAACAGTTGCAACGGGATGGCGTTGCCCCACGCTTCCCGCATCGCGGCTGCGGCCGTCGAGCCGGAGGCGCGTAGCGGGACGTCCGGCTCACGCACGTAGTTGTGATCGGCGCTGGGGCCCGGGTCCAGGTAGCGGTCGCGCACCGTGGACAGCACTGCGATCAAGGCCACGCCGGCCATGCCCAACACGGTGAGCTCACCGAGGGTGTCCAAGGCCCGGAACTCGACCAAGATGGTGTTGACGATGTTTTTTCCACCGCTCTCGATCGGTGCCTCGTTGAGGTAGAACTCGGCCACTGCCGGACGCTCGCGCCGTCCGGTCAGCACCCATACAGCGACCCCGGCCGACACCCCGCTCACGATGGCCAGACCCGCTGCGGCCGTGTTGCCGAAGCGCGGCCCACGGCCGAAACGCAGCGGAAGTTTCTGGAGCACCAACATGATCATCAGCACCGTCAGCGCCTCGACCAGGAGCTGGGTCAGCCCCACATCCGGTGCGCCGAGGGCGAAGATCTGCACCGTCACCGCGATGCCTACCGCAGAGAGGCCCACCGTCGCAGCCAATCGGGAGTCCGACAGGGTCGCCCCGATCACGCCTCCGAGCACCACGATGAGCACCACCGCGTCGATGGGCTGGGTGAGTCCCGGCTGCTGAGGCGCCAGGCCCGAGGACTGCCACACGGCGACGCTGCCCCCGAGCAGCACGGCGCTGAGCACGACAAGCTGGGCGGCGACGTGGCGGGTCGGGTTGTTGGCGGCGACCAGCAGGGCCAGCTTGGTCCCGAAGCGGCGGTGCCCCTTGATGATCTTGCCGAGCATCCAGGGGCCGTCGACGTTCAGCGAGTCGTGCTCGATGAAGGCGCGCAGCCGGGTGCGGTTCATGATGATGACGATGCCGGCGACGATGATGAGGAAGGACAGCAGCAACTCGAAGTTGAAGCCGTGCCACAACGCGAGGTGGACCTCGTGCTCCACCTCTCCCTCAGGCAGCGCGGCCTCGACCGCGTGCTGAATCGGGGTGTCCAGGATGCCGACCCCGAAGGCCAACGGGAGGCCGACGAAGATCGGCAGCGCGGCGGGGATCAGCAGCGACGGAGAGGCTTCGTGGACCTCGATGTCGGTGCGGGTTCCGTCCACGAACCCGCCGAACACGATCTTGGCGCAGTAGGCGAAGGTCAGGACGGCACCACCGGCAGCGCCGAAAAGGGCCAGCCATCCCACGAACTCCGGCCCCGGTGCCTCTTGCATCGAGACGAAGATCTCTTCTTTGGAGACGAAACCGAGCATCGGTGGGATGCCGGCCATGGAAGCGCACCCGAGCACCACCGCGCCGAAGGACCAGGGCATGGCTCGGTACAGCTCGGGGAGCCGTCGCATGTCGCGAGTGTGCGCCGCGTGGTCGACGACGCCGACCATCATGAACAGCCCGGACTTGAACAGCGCGTGCGCGATCGTATGCAGCATCGCCGCCGCGATGGCTTCTTCGGTCCCGATGCCGATCGTGGCCACGATAAGACCCAGCTGGCTGACCGTGGAGTAGGCCATCAGCTTCTTCAGGTCGGTCTTCTGGGCCGCGAACCACGCCGCCATGGCACCGGTGAAGAGGCCGACGAAGATCAGCGTGTAGTTCCACAGCGGGGTCGCATGGAAGGCAGGGCTGAAGCGCAGCAGCAGGAAGATGCCGGCCTTCACGACCGCCGCCGCGTGCAGGTAGGCACTCACGGGAGTGGCGGCCGCCATGGCATCGGGCAACCACACGTGGAACGGGAACTGCGCGGACTTCGTGAACGCGGCCGTCAGGACCAGCACCGCCATCGCGGTGGTGAAACCCGCGTCCTCGGTCCACACCGGGTCGGCCAGCGCCTCGGTGACCGAGGTGGTGCCGGTCCGGGCGATGATCGAGACCACGGCCGCCAGGAACGTCAGACCACCGACGAAAGTGATGGTCAGGGTCCGCAAGGAGGCCAGCTCACCGCCATACCCGGATCGGGCGATCAACAGGAACGACGCGAGCGAGGTCAGCTCCCACGAGATGAAGAGCAGCACCATGTCGTCGGCCAACACCAGGCCGACCATCGACAGGGTGAAGGCACACATCGTTAGGTAGAAACTGAGGTTGCGGCCGTCCTCCAGGTAGCGCGCGGAGTAGACGAACACCACCGCGCCGATGAGCAAGGCGATGAAGGTGAAGATCACCCCGATGCCGTCGGCCTGCAGGGCGAAGTTGACGTTCAGGGACTCGACCCACGAGACCGAGTACGTCGTCTCCTCACCACGCATGGCCCGGGTCGCGGCTGGCAGGAACGCCGCAGCGGAGAGCAGATAGATGCCGGCGAGGGGATACCCCGCGTCCCGTCCCAGGTATCGCGTGCAGGGCGCCGCCGCCGCAACAGCGACGACGAGCAGCAGCATCGTGAAGAGCAAGCTCATCGAAGGGGCAGCCTTGCCCAGAGCTTGGCCATGACGGGCCGAGACTGCGGAGGGCTTGGCATGCGCCGGAGTCTAGCAACGACGAGGCCACCTTTCGCTAGGTCAGGTTGGCCCGCGCATCGCCACGCTCCCCGGGATTCTCGACACGGCACCGTCCACCGAGGGAAGTCAGACGAGCGCCGGGAAAGTCGGTGAATGCGCCAGAAAATCCGAGATTACCTTCGAGAGTGTTTGTTGAGGTATTTCGCTTGACCGACGTACCATCGCGCCACGAGAACCGCGCGGGTTTCTCACGAGTTCGATCACTAGGGGTATTCATGAATGCTGTTCAGTCGCGTTTTCTCGCCGTCACCGGGGTGGTGGCTTTGTGTTTAGCCCCTACCGCTGTCCAGGCGAGCGTGACGTCCGCCGTGGCGGTTCAGGCTCAGGACGACGCGGAGGAGACAGCCACTCCCGGCGAGGACGACGCGGGGCAGAGCGCCGGTCCGGGGGAAGACGCTGCAGAGGTCACCTCCCAGCCGGTGCTGGAGACTGAGGATGAGGCTGAGCAGGGCGAGGGGCCAGAGGAAGAGGACGACGTCGAGGTCACCGTCGGGGACGCCTCGGATGACTCCGAGAGCGACGATGCCCCGCAGGACGAGTTGGACGAGGGCTTCGACATCCCTGCCGGGGACGCGACGTTCTGGGAGGACGTCCTGACCGACGAGGGTTTCATCAACGTCTCGTGCGCTTTCGAGTCGGTGAGCTCCACGATCTTCGAGCTGAACGACGAGCCGCCCGCCGGCACCGGGTGGTTGCTCTTAGTGGCTCTTGCCGACCTCGATGAGGAGAATGGAATCTACGACATCTTCGACCAGCCCTACCCCGGTGAAGCCTTTTCCCTTTTGGACGACAATGACGTGGAGCTGACGCTCTCGGGCGTCGTGTTGTGCGCGGCAGATATCGAAGCCAGTGACGGTGATCCCGAGACCATCATCGATGACTTGGGTGGCAGTGGTGGAGAGGTCGTCCCTGCCGTAGTCACACCAGGACCTGCGGTGGAGACCGACATGCCCAAGGACAGCCAACGGCGTGGACCTTCGGCCGCAGGTCTCGGGGTGGCTCTGCTGGCCGCTGCCCTGGTCATCGGTCGACGGGTGCCCTTCACTCGCTGACGGCTAAGTCATCCTACGGAGGAGGCCCTGTCACCCAACTGGGTGACAGGGCCTCATCAGCACAATGTCGGGGTGACAGGATTTGAACCTGCGACCTCGTCGTCCCGAACGACGCGCGCTACCAAACTGCGCCACACCCCGTGGCCGCACCCATCGGGTGCGCAGCGTCGGTCACGATATCCCACGGCTGACCTCCCTACCGAATCGGTGCGGACATCGGCTTCCGTCGTGCCCCGGCGGCTACGGGGTCAAGGTCAGGAGTGTCGCTTCGGGGCGGCAGGCCAGTCGGAAGGGGGAGTAGGGGGAGGCGCCCAGACCGGCCGATACGTGAAGGTATGCCGCGTCACTGGGCGGAGCGTCGGGCGTCGGTGTGGCCTGGGCCTGGGCCCGGCCCGCTCCGGGCCACCACCGGGATAGGCCTTTGGCCCGGCGCGTGTCGAGATCGCAGTTGGTCACCAACGCGCCGTACCCCGGCACGCACACCTGGCCCCCGTGGGTGTGTCCCGCGATCAGGAGTTTTGCGCCGTCCGAGGCCATCGGATCGAGGACCCGCTGGTAGGGAGCGTGCAGAACGCCGATGGTCAGATCGGCCTCGGGGGCGGCCGGTCCAGCGACGCGGTCGTAGTGGTCGTAGCCGATGTGGGGGTCGTTGACCCCCACGATCTCCAGATCCGCCCCGGCGACACCGAGGCGCAACCGCTGGTGCATCGCACTGAGCCAGCCGGACCGCTCGAACCCGTCGACCAGGTCCTGAGTCGGCAGCCGCTTGGGCGTCATGGCCTCTCCGCGACGGTGACTCTGTGTGAAGTAGCCGAACGGATTCTTGACCGTAGCGGGGAAGTAGTCGTTGGAGCCGAGCACGAAGACGCCGGGCCGGTCGAGCAATCCTCCGTAGGCGTCCAGCACTGCGGGCACCGAGTTCACGTGGACCATGTTGTCGCCGGTGCTGACCACCAGGTCGGGCTCGAGGTCGGCCAGCCCACGCAGCCAGTTCGCGCGGTAGGTCTGGCGCGGATGCAGATGTAGGTCGGTGACGTGCAGGATGCGCACGGGGTCCGCCCCTGCGGGGAGCACGGGCACGGTGACCTTGCGCAAGGCGAAGGCACGAGGCTCGATCAGGGTGCTGTAGCCGAGCACGCCCAGGCCCAGACCGAACGTGCCCGCCGTCAGCACGGCGGCGGAGCGTAGCGGAGGCACCGAGCGAGCATGCCAGAAATTTCTGTAGGTATGAGGCATCGCGGGTGCGAGACTGCCGAAATGAACGATCAGACGTCCGGCCTGAAGGCGACCTTGCGCAGCGACCTCACGGAGTCGATCCGGGCCAGAGACGCCGTGCGCTCCAGCACCCTGCGGATGGCGTTGACCGCCATCAGTAACGCCGAGGTGGCCGGCAAGGTCCACCGCGATCTCAGTGAGGGCGAGGTCGTGGCGGTGGTGGCCAAAGAGGCAAAGAAGAGACGTGAGGCATCCATGGCGTATGCCGATGCCGGGCGACCCGAGCTGGCCGCGGCCGAGGATGCAGAACTGGCGGTCCTCGGGGACTACCTACCTGCGCAGCTCGACGACGCAGAGCTCGACGTTGTGGCTGCCCAAGCCGTCGCGGAGGTGGAAGCGACCTCGATGGCCCAGATGGGCCAGGTGATGAAGGTCCTCCAACCGAAGGTGGGGGGGCGAGCCGAGGGCGGTCGCGTCGCCGCCGCCGTGAGGCGAGCGCTCGGCTAGCCGTCGTCCTGGTTGAGGTCGGCGAAGAACCCGCCGTCTCCGTTGCCGTCCCCTGAGCCCGCTTGGCCGGCGGAGTTGCCGGGACCGTTGGAGATGAACACCTTCACCGGTGATCCGGCCTTCACCTCACGGCCCGCTCCCGGCACGGTGTAGAGCACCGTCCCGGGTGTCTGCGATGAGGCGGTGGGCTGCCGGACGGCGGTGAGCCCTTCACCGCCGAGGGTGGCGATGGCGTCCTCGACGTCGTCACCTCGCACCGAAGGCACCGGGACGTTCTCACCGTTCATGATCTTGGAGGAGGGCTCCTCGAACTCCTCCACCGAGTCGTCCTCGAGCGCGACCGTCATCATCTCCTTCCACATCGGTGCACCGAGCTTCGAGCCGTAGAGCTGGCCCTCGATGAAGCGATCACCCAACGTGATGTCCGCCAACCGCCCGGAGTAACGCTTGCTGCCGGAGGGGTCCCCGATCCACACGGCGGTCGAGATCTGCGGGGTGTAGCCGGCGAACCAGGTGTGGACCGAACCGTCCGCGGTCCCGGTCTTGCCGCCTGCGGGCTGACCGCTGTCCAGCACCGCGCGGAAACCGGAACCCTGCAGGTCGACAACCCCTTGCATGAGCTCAGCGACGCCCGCAGCGACGTCGGGATCCACGACCTGCTCGCACTCGGCGACCTTCAGGGGGACCTCCTCACCGTTGGAGTCGGTGATCTTGGCCACGGGGACCGGGGGGCAGTACGTGCCACCGGAGGCGATCGTGGCGTAGGCACTGGCCACCGTGAGAGGCGAGCCGTCATCGGCCCCGAGGACGTAGGTCGGCGGGTTGTTCCGGTCGCCGGCGCCGTATTCGTCACCATCGCCGCTGTTCAGTCCCAAGCGCGCCATGGTGTCTCGGATCTCGCAGGTGCCCACCTGTGAGGCCAACGTCGCGAAGGCGGTGTTCACCGACGACGCCGTCGCCTCACGGAGGGTGATCGTGGGGGAGAAGTTCTTGTTCTCCGCGTTACGCACGGCCCAGTACGGCTCGCCGATGGTGCATTTGGGGTCGAAGTCGTCCCGGAAGAAGATGCCCGCCGGGCTGACGTTCCCGCTCGGTGACTTGGGACTGCTCGGATTGTTGATCCAAACGTTCTTGGAGTCGACCTTGCCGGGCGCGCGCACGGACAGGGTTGTCTCCACCGGCACCCCTTCCTCCAATGCGGTCACCAGGCTGAAGGCCTTGGCAATCGAGCCGATCTGGAAGCCGTCTCCGCCCCCGTAGCGCTTGTCCACGCTCCAGTTCAACGACGTCTCACTGATCAGGTCATCCGAACCCTGGTTGGAGTAGTCGGAGGACTGCCCCAATGCCAGGACTTTGCCCGTGCCGGGCTCCACCATGGCGGCCGCGGAGCCGAGCTCGTACTCGTTCCCCGGCGGCACCGACTCCGAGGTGACCTTGTGGATCTCTTCGTACAGGTCGGGGTCCAGGGTCGTCTCGATGGTGAAGCCGCCGGTGTTGAGGTTGGCGCGCCGTTCGTCCTGGGTCGCCCCGAGGGTGTCGTTCTGCAGCAACCAGTTCGTGACGTAGTCACAGAAGTAGGGGTACCGACTGTTCAGGCAGGTCTGCTGGCTATCGGTGATATCCAGCTCGATATCGGAGTCGCGGGCCTCTTTCCACTCCTCTTCGGTCACCATGTCCTGGGCGTACATCTTGTCCAGCACCACGTTGCGCCGAGCCAGGGACGACTTCGGGCTGTTCACCGGGTCCGTCACGGAGGGGGCTCGCACCACCCCCGCCAGGGTGGCGGCCTGCTGCAGGTTCAGGTCTTTGGCCTTGACGCCGAAGTAGTGCCGTGCTGCCGCCTCCACTCCGTAGGCGCGGTCGCCGTAGTAGGCCAGGTTGAGGTAACCCTCCAGGATCTGGTCCTTGTTGAGCCGCTCCTCCAACGTCACCGCATACTTCAGCTCCCGCAGCTTGCGCACGTAACCTTCGGTGCCGCTGCGGGCCAGCAGAGCCTGCTGGGCTTCGGCGTCCCCTTCGCGCTCCGCCTGCGCGGCCAAGGTCAGCTTCACGTACTGCTGCGTGAGAGTCGAGCCTCCCTGGGTGTCGTCTGTCGTCGCGTTGGTGACCAGAGCGCGTCCCAAGGCCTTGGGATCGACCCCACCGTGCTCCAGGTAGCGCTCGTCCTCGATAGCGATCTGCGCCTGCTGCATGACCGGGGCGATGTCGTCCAGCCCCACGATGATGCGGTTCTCGTCGGCCGGCGTCGAGATCAGCGACCCGTCGGCGGCCTCGATCCGGGACTGCTGCGCAAGCGGCTTGGAGTCCAGGTCTCCAGGCAACTCCTCGAAGAGGCCCACCCCTTCGCGCGCTGCGCTGCCGGCTGTACCCACGACGGGCAGGAGCAGACCGGCGCCGAGCAGTCCCATCAGCACCGAGATCGCGACGAAGGCCCCGAGCAGAGAGGTCACTTTCGCGAGAGTTGTCGCAATACGCATATATAGAGATTACGGGGCAAACCTTAAAGCGCCGTGAACGCGGGGCGGCGCTGAGTCGCCGCCGACTGCCGAGCGTGCGAAGACTTGGCTACGCTGACCGACATGACCACTTGGGAATACGCCACCGTGCCTTTGATCGTCCACGCCACCAAGCAGATCCTGGACCAGGGGGTTCAGGACGGGTGGGAGCTGGTGCAGGTGGTGCCCGGCCCCGACGGCGGGTCCAACCTGGTCGCCTACCTGAAGCGCGCGAAGTGACCCGATGACGACCTCCGCGGTGGAGCAGCGGCTGCAGGACCTGGGGTATGCCGTTCCGCAGGTCGCCGCCCCGGTGGCGGCCTATGTCCCGGCGCTGCAGCACGGCGACCTGATCTTCACCAGCGGTCAGCTGCCGTTCGTCGAGGGGTCGCTGCCCGCCACCGGCAAAGTGGGCGACGGCCGCGACCAGGTCAGCGCGGAGACCGCGAAGGACTGCGCGAGACTCTGCGCCCTCAACGCGATCGCTGCCGTGAAGTCGGTTGTCGGTGACTTGGATGAGGTCGTGCGGGTGGTCAAGGTGGTCGGGTTCGTGGCCAGCGACCCGTCGTTCACCGGCCAACCCGGGGTCATCAACGGCGCCAGCGAGCTGCTGGGGCAGGCCTTCGGCGACGCCGGGGTGCACGCCCGATCTGCCGTAGGCGTCTCCGTCCTGCCCATGGATACCCCCGTGGAGGTCGAGATCGTGGTGGCCGTGCGGACCTCTGGCTGAGGAGCACCGACACGGTGAGTACGACTCATCGCGACTTCGATCTCGACCGCGGGACCCTGGCTCCCGCGGCCGAAGCCGCGCGCCGGTGGCTTGAGACACCGCCCGAGGCCAGGACGACCACGAGGCCACGGCTCGCGGCGAGTGTCCTCCTGCTCCGCGATGGGCCTTCGGGGATCGAGGTCTTCATGCAGCAGCGGGTGCCGTCGATGGCCTTTGCTGCGGGGATGTGGGTCTATCCCGGCGGCAGCGTGGACCCTTCCGACACCGTGGATCTGCCCGATGGCGCCGACAACGTTCGCGGCAAGGTAGTAGACATCCTGCGCCGTGCTGTTGTGCGTGAGGTCTTCGAGGAGTGCGGGGTCCTCTTCGCGGGCTTGGGGTCTGATGACCTGCTCGAGGACCTGAGCGCGGAGTGCTGGGGGTCCTATCGTGCGGCCCTGGTGGCTCGCTCCATCTCCTTCGCAGAGATGCTGCGACGCGAGGGCCTGGTGGTGCGGTCAGACCTGCTGCAACCGGTCGGCCGATGGGTCACGCCCGAGTGTGAGCCCCGGCGGTACGACACCACCTTCTGGGCGGCGACCGTGCCGCCGGGGCAGGAGGCCGATGGGCGCACGACCGAAGCGTCGAGGAGCGAATGGGTCGCGGCTTCAGCTGCGGTGCGTCGACACTCGCAGGGGCCGGCCATGATGCCGCCCACGGTGGTCCTGGCCGAGCAGGTGGCTCGCTGCGCCACGGTGGCGGACTACCTGGCGACTCCCCGTACGGTGACGGCAGTTCGCCCCGAGCCGGTCCTGCGCACGGGAGAGCCGGGGGGGCGAGTGGTCATGCGAGCTCCGATCGACGAGCACGGCAATGCGCTCGATGGCCAGGCGCTCGCCCCCCGCGCGGCAGACTGAGCGGTATGCCGTCTGCTCGCGCCCCCGATGACCCGGTGTGGACCGGTGGATCGACCAGCGCGCGTGCGTGGTGCCAGTTGTGTCCCAACCCCTCTCCGATGACCCTCGACGGCACGAACACCTGGATTCTCACCGAGCCCGGTGCGGAGCAGTCGATCGTCATCGACCCCGGCCCGTTGGACGAAGGTCATCTGCAACGGGTCGTGGAGCACGTCAACAGCATCGGTTCCCGGGTCGCGCTCACTCTGTTGACCCACCGGCACGACGACCACGCCGAAGGCGCCGACCGTTTCCAGCAGCTGACGGGCGCGCCGGTCCGGGCCATCGGCACTGGACACGACGACCTCGACGACGGTGACATCGTTCGGGTACAGGGCCTGGAGGTGATGGTCGTCAGCACCCCCGGGCACACCGCGGACTCGATCAGCTTCCTGCTCGCCGCCGAGCAGACCCTGCTGACCGGCGACACCGTCCTGGGTCGGGGGACCACGGTGGTCGCCCACCCCGACGGGCAGCTCTCGGCATACCTGGACTCGCTGGAACGTCTCCGGCGTTTGACCGCCTCCCAGCACGTGACGGCGCTCGCCCCAGGACACGGGCCGGTCCTGAAGGATGCCGAAGCTGTCGTGGCGCGCTACCTGGAGCACCGTGCCGAAAGGTTGGAGCAGGTCCGTGCCGCGGTCGATGTCTACCGCAGCGCGACAGGGCACGGTGCTCCAGGACCGGGCTCAGACCAGGACCTGGCCGATGCCGTGGTGCGGACGGTCTACGCGGACGTGCCTCGCGAGGTGTGGCCGGCGGCTCGGCTCAGTGTCCTGGCGCAACTGGAGTACTTGGGCCTGGCCTGACCCGTTCCACGCCGAGCATCTTCCCATCGGATCGCGGGTCGCAGGTCGCAGGTCGCAGGTCGCGGGTCGCAGGTCGCAGGTCGCAGGTTGGGGGACGCAGGGGTCTGCCCAACAGGCGTCTACCGAGCGCGGCGGGTGAGCCGGTCGATGTCCACCAGGGTCACGGCTTTGGCGCCGAGGACCAGCCAGCCCCGCGCGGCGAAGTCGGCCAGGGCCTTGTTGACCGTCTCGCGTGAGGCACCGACCAACTGGGCCAGCTCCTCTTGGGTGAGGTCGTGCCGCACTCGCACGCCTTCCTCGTCAGGTTGACCGAACCGGCCGGACAGATCCAGCAGGGCCTTGGCCACCCGGCCCGGAACGTCGGTGAAGACAAGGTCGGACAGGCCTTCGTTGGTCCGGCGGAGGCGTCGGGCCAGACCGGCCAGCATCTGCATGGCTACTTCGGGGTGGTCGGCGATGAAGGTGCGGAGGTCCTTGTTGTGCAAACCGATGAGGTCGGTGTCGTTGACTGCCGTGGCGCTGGTCAGCCGCGGGCCGGGGTCGAACAAGCTGAGTTCGCCGAACATCTCTCCCGGCCCGAGCACCGAGAGCAACGACTCTCGGCCGTCCGGGCTGGTCCGTCCCAGCTTCACCTTCCCGCTCGTGATGACGTAGAGGGAGTCCCCCCGGTCACCCTCGTGGAAGATCTGCCGGCCCTTGGGGAAGTGTCGCTCCGACATGGAATCGATGAGCCGCTCCGCCGCCCCCTGGTCTAGAGCAGCGAACAACGGCGCCTGCATCACGACCTGTTTGTCCACGCCCGTCATCTTGCCACCAATGTGCCGGTTGCGGCAGGGGCGAACCGCTGGCACGTAGGCTCCTCCGAGTGGAGATGCCTGTATCGGAGCGCACCGAGACTGACCTGGCCAGGACCCGTCGGGCGCGCAGAATGTATCGGACGCTGAGCGAGCGCTACCCCGATGCCCACTGCGAGCTCGACTTCCGCAGCCCCTACGAGCTGTTGGTCGCCACCGTGCTGTCGGCGCAGACCACGGATGTGCGGGTGAACTCGATCACCCCGGTGCTCTTCCAGCGGTACCCCGACGCGAGGGCGCTGGCCGCGGCGGATCGTGACGATCTCGAAACCATCGTCAAGCCCACGGGATTCTTCCGGGCCAAGTCGAACTCGCTGCTCAAGCTCGCTGCCGACCTCGTGGAGCGTTTCGAGGGGGAAGTGCCGTCTCGGCTGTCTGACCTCACGACGTTGCCGGGGGTTGGTCGCAAGACCGCCAACGTGGTCCTGGGCAACGCCTTCGGGGTCCCCGGAATCACCGTCGACACACACTTCGGCCGGCTGGTCCGACGTTTCGCGTGGACCGACCTGGAGGACCCGGTCAAGGTCGAGCACGCGGTCGGTGAACTGGTGCCGAAGAAGGAGTGGACGCAGCTCTCCCACGTCCTGATCTTCCACGGCCGACGGATCTGCCATGCGCGCAAACCGGCCTGCGGTGTGTGCCCGGTGGCCTCGATGTGTCCTTCCTATGGGGTGGGAGAGACCGATCCCACCCGTGCCGCGACGCTGGTCAAGGTAGGCCCTCCGCGGTGATGGCGCAGCCTGACCCACCACTGTGGCTCACCGGCCTGGTCGAGCGCATCGACGGCCGGCCGGCCGAGTGGTTCAGCCGGTTCACGCCCCCGCCCGGAGGAGGGCGGCGGGAGTCGGCGGTGTTGATGCTGTTCGGTCCGGGTCCCCGAGGCGCAGAGGTGGTACTGACCGAGCGTGCACACACCATGCGATCGCATCCGGGGCAGGTGTCTTTCCCGGGGGGCGGCCGGGAGCCGAACGACACCGGGGCCGCCGCCACAGCGCTGCGCGAGGCTCAGGAGGAGATTGATCTCGACCCTGCCGGGGTGCGGATCCTCGCCGAACTGCCCGCCCTACATATCCCGGTCAGTGGGTATGACGTGACTCCGGTGCTCGCGTGGTGGCAGCGGCCCGGAGTCATCCGGGTCCGCGAGCCGGCTGAGGTCGAGCAGGTCCTACGCGTCTCGGTGCGTGACCTCGTCGACCCCCAGCAGCGTTTCCGGGTGCGTCATCCGAGTGGATATACCGGACCGGCGTTCGAGGTCGGCACGGTGGTGGTGTGGGGCTTCACCGCAGGGTTGCTGGACCGAATCTTCGAGATGGCGAACCTGACCCGACCGTGGGACGCGAGCGTAGTGCGCGAGGTGACGTAGGACCGGCTGGCGTGAGACCTGCTAGGCGGAAGCCTTGACAGCGGCCACGGTCTCCTGAGCGTTCGCGATCGTCTTCTCCGGCTTGCCCTTCACCTTGCCGACCTGGCCCTTGCCCAGCACCGCCAAGATCCCTGCGACGAGGAACAGCACACCGGCAACGATCAGCAGGCCGGCCCAGACGGGCAACCAGATGGCGATGACCCAGGCCAGTCCGAGCAGGAGCAAGCCGAAGCCGTAGGCGCCCAGCACGCCGGCACCGACGAACATGCCCGCGCCTTTGCCTGCGTGCACGACGTCGTTCTTGATCTCGACCTTGGCGAGCTCGACTTCGCTGCGCACAATGGCAGAAACGTCGGCGGACGCGTCGGCGATGAGCTGACCGATGGTGCGCTCGTCGTTGGGGGAAGGCTCCTGCGTTGTAGACATGCGCAGAACTGTATCTCCTCGGTCGACCCAGCGCAGAGCAGCCGGTCGATCGTGGCGAGCGTTCGGTGGTGGCTCCGCGGCCGGAGACCACCAAAAGTATTGGCGCCCACCCGGCACCCCCTGTTAGTGCCGGGTGGGCACCTGCCGACTACCCGGTCCCGTGACAGCCAGGGGCAGGCGCGCTATAAACG
>JBASAN010000249.1:0-8224 GCA_049650625.1 Ornithinimicrobium sp. | reverse complement strand
GTCCTCGAGTGACCGCCACCATGATGGCAACGACTCCTACGGCGACGACCGGGCCCGGCCGGGGCCGCCCCGGCGACGCCGACGGGGGTTGCGCATCGCGGTGGTCTCCCTCGTGCTGCTCAGCCTCCTGGTCGTTGGAGGGGCGGCCGGATACCTGGCGTTCCTGAACAACAAGGTCAACAACAACCTCACGTTCGAGCCCTTGATGCCGGACTCCGAGGCCGAGGTCACTACGGAGAACGGCACCATGTTGCCGGTGCCGGTCGATCGCACCGAGGAGTCCGGAGATGCACTCAACTACCTCATCGTCGGCTCCGACAGCCGCGATCTCGACGAAGAGCGTGGTCGTTCCGACGTCATCGTGCTCGCGCACATCTCGGATGACCGTTCACGGGTGGACCTGATCCACTTCCCCCGGGACTACTTCGTCGACATTCCCGGCTCGTCCCGGCCCAACAAGATCAACGCCGCCTACTCCATCGGCGGGGCCCCGCTACTGGTCGAGACCATCCAGCCGCTGATCGGCGTCCCGATCGACTCCGTGGCCATCCTCAACTTCGAGAGCTTCAAGGCCTTGACCGACGCGGTCGGAGGGGTCGACGTCAACGTGGCGGAAGCCAGCCCCGGGTTCCCGCAGGGCACCATGAGGATGGACGGTGAGACCGGGCTGGAGTTCGTCCGCGAGCGCTATGCCCTCAGCCAGGGCGACATCTCCCGAGGTCAGCGCCAGCAGGCCTTCATCAAAGCGGTGATGCTGGAGACGCTGTCAAGCGAGACGCTGACGAACCCGGCACGGCTGAGCCAGGTCGTTGACGCGGCGACCAGGAACTTGACGGTCGACGATGACCTCGACGTCGCTGAGATGCGGTCGTTGGCCTTCTCCATGCGGGGGGTGCGTGGCGACGACATCGAGTTCGTCACGGCACCGTGGACCGGCATCGGCAGCGACGAGGTCGCAGGATCGATCGTGATCCCCGCCGAGCAGCAACTGAACGTCCTGACGGAGCACCTGCAGAACGACACCATGGACAGCTACGTCGACGACGTCTCCCCCAAGCGGGGCTTCAGCAACTAGCCGACCCTTTTGAGCTCGGCCGACAGGTGACTGGTCAGGCTCTGGTCCATGGCGCTCATATCCATCGCCCACAGCAGGTTGGAGTTCACCAGCCCGTACAACCGGTGACCGGCGGCGTAGTTCTTGGCGTGGGGGCTGCGCAGCACGCCGTCGGTGCGCATCTCCAGCTGAGCGGGCTTGGTGGTGCCGACGTACATCTCCACGATCCCGGTCGGGTGGGTCAGGAGCAGCTCCACCTCACCGTCGGGCAGGGGCCGGAAGAAGCCGGACTCGGTGCCGGAGGGAGCCAGACGCTCGCCGGAGGCATCCAGGATCCAGCTGTGGCTGTGGTACTCCAGGAAGGGTCGGCCATCGTGCGTGATCTCCACGGCCTGACCGAAGTTGGCCGACTCGATGGTCGGATAGCCGACCACCCCGGCCCCTTCCCATCGACCGATCAACCACGCCAGGGGCGCGAGGTCCGGATGCATCGTGGGGTCCAGCTCAAAAGGCATGGCCCCATCGTAGGGGTGGCTACAGGGGCAGAGCGCTGGGCACGAACAACAGGGCCGCGACGTAGGGGATGATCCCGACGGCTAGCACCGAGCACAACGCCACCACGGCCCAGGGTCGGGCGTGGGCCATCGTCGGCAGCACCGCGAAGATCAGTCGCACCGCGTGACTGACCGCCGCACAAGCCACCCCGATGAGCGCGAACGACGTCCACGACGCCTCGCTGCCGAGACTCACCACGGAGGCGCAGGCGCCCCCGACGAGGAGCGCCACGGGCACGATCCACGGCCTCAGTCCCATCGTGAGGTCCCGGGTGGCAGCGCCGACCACCGCCGAGGCGGCGGCGGCACCCATCGCGGCCGTCACCAGCAGCGAGCCGTTGTCGGTCCGGGCTAGCGGGATCAGAAACGCCGCACAGGTGAACAGGGCCAAGGCGAACAGCACGGCGCTGACGGACTCGGCGACGCGAGGCCTCCCGTCGCGACGCAGCAGCTGATGCAGGAAGGCCGTCATGATCGACACGGCGAGGGCGCCGGGCAGCCAGTTGAGATGCGTCGAGTCCTCAGACAGCCAGACACTGGCCAGGATCATGAACCCGCCCAGGAGCAGCACTCCGACCGTGCCGCGGGGGGTAGGCAGGTCCAGGGCTCCGGCCCATCCCCAGGCGATCACCACCACCGTCACCGCCACCGCCAGGGTGAGGGTGGTCGGGCCGGCCATCGCGGTCAGCGCGAAGAAGGCACAGGTTGCAACCACCGAGCCGGTGACAGAGACCGAGAAGGTCTCCGTGGTTTCGGCCGGCGCACTCACGGTCGCATTATGACGTTCAGGAGGCTCACTTCGCTGGACCATGCTCTCCCCCGCGTCGTCGCGACTATCGTGTGCCCTGTGGCAGAGATGGCTTTGCTCACTCCAGGCGGCTCCGACGGGGCCGTTTTGCGTGTGCTCCCGGCGCTGGACCTCCTCCCTCATCGGGTGCGGGTCGAGGCACTCGACGCCGGAGCCCTGTTGCGCGGCCCCGAGCCGGACATCGTGCTCGTCGACGCCGTCTCCGACATGGTGGCTGCGCGGGCGACGTTGCGCACCATCCAGGCCATGGGCAGCTGGAACGCAGTGGTGGGAGTGTTCGTCGAGGCAGGCCTGTCGGTGGTCGATGACCAGTGGCCGCTGAACGACATCCTGCTCACCACCGCCGGACCGGCCGAGGTCGAGGCCCGGCTCCGTCTGATGCGCCACCGACTGGGAATCGTCAGCCACGTCGAGCCCGGCACCGGCCCGATCAGGGTCGCGGACGTGGTGGTCGACGAGTCCAGCTGGACAGTGCGTGCTGCCGGCCGTCCGCTGGACCTGACCTTCAAGGAGTTCGAGCTGCTGAAGTACCTCGTCCAGCATCCGGGGCGGGTCGTCACCCGGGAGACGTTGCTGACCGAGGTGTGGGGCATGGACTACTACGGCGGCACCCGGACGGTGGACGTCCACATCCGACGCCTGCGAGCCAAGCTCGGCCCGGAGCGCGAGTCGTTGATCGGCACGATCCGCAACGTCGGCTACCGCTTCGCCGGCCCCCGCAGCACCGGCTAGAACCTGCAACAGTGGGGACATGAACGTCGAAACCCTGAACGCGCTTCCCCCTCGGCAGTCCGCAGACGTGATGTCCTTGTCCGTGCGCGCGACGACACACGATGGCGTCAAGCCCCTCTCTGAGCAGAGCGTCCTGGACGCACGGCGCCTGCCGGCCGAGGGCGCGGCCGCCACACACACCAGCCACCTGCTGATCCTCGACAACCCGGGGGAGATCAACGCCCGGGTCATCGGCTACGCCCACATCGAGCATCCCGGCGACGGCGAGCCGGCCACCTTCGAGTTGGTCATCCACCCGGAGCACCGCGGGCAGGGCCTCGGCCACGGGCTGCTCAATCAGATCCTGTCGACCTGGCCCGGGGCCCGGGGGTGGGCCCACGGCAATCTCGAAGCCGCTCAGTCGTTGGCACAGGCCCGCGGCCTGCGGCCGGTCCGTGAGCTGTGGCAGATGTCACGGCCCGTGGATCGGGAGGATGCCGACAGCCTGCCCGAGGTCGACCTGCCGGAAGGCTTCGCGGTCCGCAGCTTCGAGGTCGGTCGGGACGAGGAGGCCTGGCTGTCGGTCAACGCCCGGGCCTTCGCCGACCACGGCGAGCAAGGACGCACCACCCTGCAGGACCTGCAGGACCGGATGAGCGAGACGTGGTTCGACCCCCACGGCTTCCTGCTCATCGAGGACGTCAGCGACCCGGATCACCCACGCTTGGCGGGGTTCCACTGGACCAAGGTGGAGCCGGCCGAGCCGGGTCACAGCCGCTCCACGGCGGGTGAGGTCTACGTGGTCGGCGTCGACCCCGCATACCAGGGCCGTGGCCTGGGCCGGGTGAGCACCGTGGTGGGTCTGCGCCACCTTCAGGCGTGTGGGCTGAGCGAGGTGCGGCTGTACGTGGACGGTGACAACGCGGCGGCCGTCGCCACCTACCGCAAGCTCGGCTTCCAGCGCATCGGGATCGACGTGATGTATGCCGCTGAGCCCCTGCCCTGATCCACCGCGCAATGGCAAGATAACGGGATGAGCACCGCCGACGCCGCCCACTCCCCCGATGCATCCACTGAGACCACCGCAGGGAGCCTCGGGAACGTCGGGCGCCAGCCGGCCCTTCCCGAGCTGATCGAATCCAACAGCGTGGTGCCGTTGCCGACGATCCGGGCTCAGCGACCGCGCGGCGCGAACGGTCGCTTCGTGCGTCTGGAGACCGACCAGTCCGATCACGACGAGCCGAGCGACCTGCCGGAGGGCCGGTTCCTGGACCGCGAGGTCTCCTGGTTGCAGTTCAACGAGCGCGTCCTGCAGTTGGCCGCGGACCCTGATCTGCCGTTGCTGGAGCGCGCCCGGTTCCTGGCGATCTTCGCCGGCAACCTCGACGAGTTCTTCATGGTGCGCGTGGCCGGACTGAAGCGGCGGATCGCCACCGGCATCGCCGGACGCTCGGCTTCGGGGCTGGAGCCGCGCGAGGTGCTCGAGGAGATCTCGGTCGGCGCCCACGGCCTGATGGCTCAGCACGCCGCCCTCTTCCGTGACGCGGTCGGGCCGTCGATGAGCGACGAAGGCATCACCATCGTGCCCTGGGCCGAACTCTCGAGCGACGAGCAGGAAGAGCTCGCCGCCATGTTCCGCAGCACGGTCTATCCGGTCTTGACCCCGCTGGCCGTGGACCCCGCCCACCCATTCCCCTACATCTCCGGGCTCTCGTTGAACCTGGCGGTGGTGCTGACCAACCCGCGCACCGAGCGTGAGCACTTCGCCCGCGTCAAGGTCCCACCGCTGCTGCCGCGTTTCATCCGGCTCTCCACCGAGGAGGACGGGCTGTACCGCGACCGCTTCGTGTTGTTGGAGCAGGTCATCGCCGCCCATCTCGACCAGCTGTTTCCGGGGATGACGGTCCAGGAGACCTTCAGCTTCCGAGTGACCCGCAACGAGGACGTCGAGGTCGAGGAGGACGATGCGGAGAACCTGCTGACCGCGCTCGAGCGCGAGCTGACCCGACGGCGCTTCGGGCCGCCGGTGCGGCTGGAGATCGAAGAGGACATGGACGACCACGTCCACGACCTGTTGGTCCGCGAGCTCGGCGTGCACGCCAACGAGGTCTACCGACTGCCCTCTCCGCTGGACCTGACGGCGCTGCATACCTTGGCCGACCTCGACCGCACCGAGTTGAGGTACCCCAACTTCGTGCCCAAGACCCACCCGGACCTGGCCCCGGTGGAGCGGGCAGCGCCCAGCGACGTGCTCTCTGCCATGCGGCAGCGGGACATCCTGCTGCACCACCCCTACGACTCGTTCTCCACGTCGGTGCAGGCCTTCATCGGCCAGGCGGCTGCCGATCCGCACGTGCTGGCGATCAAGCAGACCCTCTACCGGACCAGCGGCGACAGCCCGATCATCGACGCCCTCATCGATGCAGCCGCCGTGGGTAAGCAGGTCCTGGCCGTTGTGGAGATCAAGGCTCGCTTCGACGAGGAGAACAACATCACCTGGGCCCGCAAGCTGGAGCAGGCCGGAGTGCACGTCGTCTACGGCATGGTCGGCCTGAAGACCCACGCCAAACTCGCCCTCGTGGTCCGTCAGGAGTCCGGGGGGCTTCGTCGTTACTGCCATATCGGGACCGGTAACTACAACCCCAAGACCGCGCGGTTGTATGAAGATATCGGGCTTTTGACCTGCGACGATGCCATCGCTGAGGACATCACGCGGCTTTTCAACCAGCTCTCCGGAATGGCCCCGAAGGCGAAGTTCAAGCGGCTGCTCGTCGCCCCTCGCTCGGTGCGCTCGCAGCTGGTCGAGCTCATCGACGCCGAGGCTGCGCGGGGCAAGGACGGACTGATCCAGTTCAAGGTCAACTCCATCGTCGACGAGAAGACCATCGACGCCCTCTACAAGGCCTCCCGTGCCGGAGCCACCGTGGACCTGTGGGTGCGCGGCATCTGCGCGGTCCGCCCGGGGGTCCCGGGTCTGTCCGAGACCATCACCGTGCGCTCGATCCTGGGGCGGTTCCTGGAGCACTCACGGATCTTCGCCTTCGGCGGAGGCGGCGAGCCGGTGGTGTATTTCGGCTCCGCGGACCTGATGCACCGCAACCTGGACCGCCGGGTGGAGGCCCTGACCCCGGTCAGCGACGAGGGCCAGGTCAAGTCCTTGATGAAGCTGCTGGACCGCGGAATGCACGACGTCTCAGCCTGGCACCTGAACGAGAATGGTCAGTGGATCCGACAACACCTGGGTGATGACGGGTTGCCGCTGGCCGAGCTGCAGACGGAGTTGATCGCGAAGTACGCCGCACGGCGCAAGCCTGGTCGGCGTCGATGAGCGCGAACCCGATGGAGGTGCTGGTCCCGCAGAGCACCCGCCGCAAGGCCGGCAGCGGCCCTATCGTGGTCCGAGCGGCGGGTGTCGTGCCGTGGCGCCGGAAGAAGGGCAAGCTGCAGGTCGCCTTGGTGCACCGACCTCGGTATGACGACTGGTCCTGGCCCAAGGGCAAGCTGGACCGGGGGGAGGACTGGGCGGCGGCGGCAGCCCGCGAGACGCTGGAGGAAACCGGCCTGGCCGTCCGGCTGGGGGGCCGACTGCCCTCACAGACCTATCCCCTGGGGCGGACCGACGGACGGCCCACCAGCAAGCGGGTGGAGTACTGGGCGGGGGCTCCCATCGGCGGCAACGGCAAGCTGCAGCACGAGATCGACGACGTCGCCTGGCTGACCCCGGCGAAGGCAGCCAAACGGCTGACCTACGACCGGGACCGGCTGCAGCTCGAAGCCTTGGTCGCCATGGACGCGAAGGATGGACTGGACACCTGGACCTTGCTCGTCGTTCGGCACGCCAAGGCGCAGCCCCGCAAGTCCTGGAACAAGCCAGACATGATCCGCCCGTTGACCACGGTCGGCAAGCGACGGGCCGCAAAGATGGCGCCGATCTTGACGGCATACGCCCCCGAGCGCATCTTGACCTCTCCGTCCACGAGGTGCCACGACACGATGGCCCCTTTCGCGCAGCAGGCGATCGTCCCGTTGAGCACCAAGCGCGGGTTCTCCGAAGAGGACTTCGAGAAGCGGCCCTACAAGGTGGCCAAACACCTGACCAACGTGTTCCTCTCGGGTCGCAGCACCGCGATCTGCACCCACGGCCCCGTGCTGCGCGCGGTGATGGTCGAGCTGCTACCGCACGCCGACCCCGGGCCGGTGCTTCGCTTGCTCGAACGCGTCAACGACTCCGCCATGGACAAAGGCGAGATTCTCGCCTGCACGGTGCTCGGCCGTGGGGCCAGTGCCCGCATCATCACCGCGACGCGCCACCGCATACCCCGGTAGGAACGGTCTCACCCGATGACCGATATGCGCTCCCTGTGATGCTCAGCGGGGCGAAAGGGCGCGCACAACGGTCAGCGGCTCAGCCGAAGCGGCCGGAAATGTAGTCCTCGGTGGCCTTGTTCGACGGGTTGTTGAAGATCTTGGTGGTCTCGTCCATCTCGACCAGGCGTCCCGGCTTCCCGGTGGCCTCCAGGTTGAAGAAACCGGTGCGGTCCGAGACGCGCGCGGCCTGCTGCATGTTGTGCGTGACGATGACGACCGTGTAGTCCTCTTTGAGCTCATTGATGAGGTCCTCGATCGCCAGCGTGGAGATCGGGTCCAGAGCCGAGCAGGGCTCGTCCATCAGGATGACCTCAGGCTGCACCGCGATGGCGCGCGCGATGCACAGCCGCTGCTGCTGCCCGCCGGAGAGCCCCGAGCCGGGCTTGTCCAGACGGTCCTTGACCTCTTCCCAGAGGTTGGCTGCGCGCAGTGCCCGCTCGGTCAGCTCGTCGGCCGCCTTGCTGGTGATGCGCTGGCTGTTGAGCTTGACGCCGGCCAGCACGTTCTCCTTCACCGTCATGGTGGGGAACGGGTTGGGGCGCTGGAAGACCATGCCCACCTCACGGCGCACGTCGACGGGGTCCACACCGCTTCCGTAGAGATCCTTCCCGTCGATACTGACCTGCCCCTTGACGCGGGCTCCCGGGATGACCTCGTGCATACGGTTCAAGGTCCTCAGGAAGGTGGACTTGCCACAGCCGGACGGGCCGATGAAGGCAGTCACGGAAC
>JBASAN010000248.1:0-2300 GCA_049650625.1 Ornithinimicrobium sp. | reverse complement strand
CATCACCCAGACGTTTCCTGCGTGTTTCGCCGGGGTAGTCTCCGAGCGTGAGTGAGCCGAACGCCTACCCCGGATCCGGACTCGGGCTCCCGGAGGTCGGCCCGGGCTCCATGGCCCCTCTGGGGCGTCGATTCGTCGCGATCGTCATCGACTGGGGTTTGTGTCAGCTCGCGGTCTGGCTGCTCTTCGGAGGACAGTTCGGATCCGGAGGCGCGGCCTCCTTCGCGCCGCTGGGCATCTTCGTCCTGGAGAACGTCCTGATGGTGAGCTTCCTGGGCTACACCGTGGGTCATCGAGTGATGGGGCTGGCGGTGCTGCGCCTTGCCCCAGACGATGTCACGGCGCCGTCGGCGTGGTTGGCACACGTGCCCGGTCCTCGTGCCGCCGTGGTGCGCACCGTCCTGCTCTGCCTGGCCCTGCCGGCGATGTTCTCGGACCGGGACGGTCGGGGCTATCACGACCGCGCCGCCGGGACCGTGATCCTGCGCCGGCCCCAGAGTCGCTGAGTCCGCTCTAGCGACCCCGCATGGACTTGCGGTCCACGCGCGCCTTGCGCGGGTCGACGCCCGCCGGGACCGGAGGCTTGCTACTGCCCATCGCCTTGAGTCGGCGCTGCACCGCGATGGCCTCGTCCTTGCTGATCTTCTTATCCAGCTTGTTCATCGAGCGGACCAGCTTGGAGAGCCGGATGTCACCCTCGTCCTGCCCCACCCGGAGCACATGCACCGGGACGGCGTCACCGGTGGCTCGGGTGGCGCGACGCTTCTCAGCCAGGGCGAGTCGGCCGGCCGGACCTTTGGGACCTTCGGTGATCAGGACGACCCCAGGTCGACCGACCGCACGGAACACCATGGCGGCGTTGTTCAGGTCCCGCATCCCGCGCATCTTGCCCCCGGCCTCGGCGGCGATCGGCTCCTTGTCGTAGAACCATCCACGACGCAAGGACCCCAGCACCGCCCCACTCGCACCGGGTTGGCCCTCGATCTGGGAGAAGGCAGCCTTCTCGGCTCGCCGTGAGAGCACGATCAGGGCGGCCAGGAAGGCGGTGGGTATGCCGAGGATCCCGAAGTAGATCACCTGGTCGAAGGCCCAGCCCAAGAGAAGAGCCACCAGGAGCACGAGGAGGAAGGCCAGACCCATCAGCCACACGGAGGACGGGTCGTGCTTGCGCGTCATCGTGAAGACTTGGCGCATCTGCTTGAGGCGACCGACCTTGTTGGGGTCGGACTTACGTCGGCGGCCGAAGCGTCGCCGCTTGCCGTCTCCCGGGGTCACCGTCTTCGAGTCTGCTGCCATGCGGGTCAGGATACGGGGGTAGCCGCGCGAGCCACCAATGACGCTGCTTCTTGACGCGCGGGGGAGTCGGCTTTGTCGGCGAGGTGCTGGAGGTGCTCGGGGATGTCGCGTCCGGTATGCCGCATGGCCTGGGCCCACAGACGTCCGGCGCGGTACGAGCTGCGCACCAGCGGTCCGGACATGACGCCCTTGTAGCCGATGTCCTTGGCCAGCTCGCTCCAGTGCACGAACTCCTCAGGCTTGGCCCACCGCTCGACGGGGTGGTGCCGGGGCGAAGGACGCAGGTACTGGGTGATGGTCAACAGGTCGGTCCCGGCTTCGTACAGGTCGTGCAGGGCCTGCTCGATCTCGTGGTCCTCCTCGCCCATCCCGAGGATCAGGTTGGACTTGGTGACCAGACCCGCATCCCGGCCCATCGTGATGACCGACAGTGAGCGGTCGTACTCGAACGCGGGTCGGATGCGTTTGAAGATGCGCGGCACCGTCTCGACGTTGTGGGCGAACACCTCGGGCTGCGCGTCGATGACCTGGCCGACCAGCTCGGGGATCCCGTTGAAGTCAGGGATGAGGATCTCCACCCCCGTGCCGTGGTTGAGCCGGTGGATCTGTCGGATCGTCTCGGCATACAACCAGGCCCCCCCGTCGGCGAGGTCGTCGCGGGCCACTCCAGTGACCGTCGCGGAGCGCAGCTGCATCTGGGCGACGGACTCGGCAACGCGACGGGGCTCGTCGGCGTCGAAGTCCGCGGGCTTGCCGGTGTCGATCTGGCAGAAGTCACAACGACGCGTGCACTGCTCGCCCCCGATCAAGAAGGTGGCTTCACGGTCTTCCCAGCACTCGAAGATGTTGGGACATCCGGCTTCCTGACACACGGTGTGCAGACCCTCGCCCTTGACGAGCGAGTTGAGCGCGGTGTACTCCGGGCCCATCTTGGCGGTCGTGCGGATCCATGAGGGCTTGCGCTCGATCGGGGTCTGGCTGTTGCGTGCCTCAACACGCAACAT
>JBASAN010000247.1:0-4072 GCA_049650625.1 Ornithinimicrobium sp. | reverse complement strand
TCCCTGGCCGGCCTCGGCCAGAGTTAGGACCCTCGATGACCTTCACCACCCGGCCGACCCTCCAGGGCACGTTCGGCATGGTGTCCAGCACCCACTGGATCGCCTCCAGTGCGGCGATGGGCATCCTGGAGCGCGGCGGCAATGCCTTCGATGCCGCCGTCTGCGCCGGCTTCGTGCTGCACGTGGTGGAGCCGCACCTGAACGGTCCCGGTGGTGACCTGCCCGCCATCGTGAGTGACGCCAGCGGAGCGGGAGCGCAGGTGCTCTGCGGTCAGGGACCGGCGCCCGCTGCCGCGACGGCGGCCCATTTCGAGGAGGCTGGCATGAGCGTGGTGCCAGGGTCGGGCCCGCTGGCCGCGGCCGTGCCGGGAGCCTTCGACGCGTGGATGCTGTTGCTCCGAGACCGCGGCACGATGAGTGTGGCGCAGGTGTTGGCCCCGGCCGAGCACTACGCCCGACACGGCTACCCTGTGCTGCCGGCCGTCCATCGCACGATCAGCGCTGTGACGCAGCTGTTCGCCGACCACTGGCCCACGTCAGCGGCTGTGTGGCTCGACGAGGACGGTCAGGCCCCGGCGGCTGGGTCGATCCATCACAACCCGGCGTATGCCGACACGCTGGCCCGGCTGATCGCTCATGGCAGCGAGACCGGGATGACGCGCGAGCAACAGGTCGATGCCACCCGACGGGCCTGGTCGCATGGCTTCGTGGCTGACGCCATCGACGCCTTCGCCCGCGTCCCGCACCGGCACAGCTCGGGTGAGGTGTTGCCCGGAGTCATCACCGCAGCCGACTGCGCGGCCTACCGGGCGTCGTGGGAGCCCCCGGTGCTGCTGTCGTGGCAGGGCCACCAGATCGCCAAGACGGGGCCGTGGGGTCAGGGCCCGGCGATGCTGCAGGTCCTTCAGATGCTCGACGCCGGTGCGACGGAGACGGGGGCGCAGGCTTCGGTGGACACCGCAGATGGGGTGCACGCCCTCGTGGAGCGATGGAAGCTGGCGATGGCAGACCGCGAGGCGTGGTTTGGCGACAGCCTGCCGGTGCCGCTGGAGGAGCTGCTCGACCCGGCCTACGCAAAGAGTCGATCGGCGCTCGTCGAGGACGAAGCGAGCGATCGGGTCCGCCCCGGATCACCCGCGGACCGCGAGCCGCGGATGGCCGCGCTAGCCTCCCGCCTGGCCGGTGACGCCGGGGATAGTGGCGATGGCTCGGTTGGTGAGCCCACGGTGCGTCCTGGTGGGGAGACCACGGGCGACACCTGTCACGTCGATGTCGTGGACCAGTGGGGCAACATGGTCGCTGCGACTCCCAGCGGCGGGTGGCTGCAGTCCTCGCCGGTCATCCCCGAGTTGGGGTTCCCTCTCGGCAGTCGCCTGCAGATGATGTGGTTGGAGCAAGGACTGGCCTCCTCGTTGCTGCCGGGACGCCGACCTCGGACCACGTTGACACCGACGCTGGTGCTCCGTGATGGAGTGCCCGTGCTGGCCTGCGGAAGTCCAGGGGGTGACCAGCAGGATCAGTGGCAGTCCGTCTTCCTGATCCGTCACCTGGTGCAGGGCGCGAGCCTGCAGGAGGCCATTGACGCCCCGATGTTCCATACGACGAGCTTCCCCGGTTCGTTCGACCCTCGGGTGGTGGAGCCCGGGGTGCTGGTCGCTGAGGACCGCCTGGGAGAGCCGGTACTGCGCGAACTGGAGCGTCGCGGCCACCGGGTGCAGCGGGCTGGTGACTGGGCCTTGTCCCGGATGTGCGTGGTCGCGCGGGACCCGGACACCGGCATGCTCAGCGCCGGAGCCAATCCACGAGGGATGCAGGGGTACGCCGTAGGGCGCTGACGCGTGACCTCTCCGCCTCTCTCTATCAGGAGGGTTCCGGACGGTCAGCCTGTGCTGGTGGTGTCGTCGCCGTCTCTTGGAGCCGGTGACTCACGACGAAGGTTGATGTCTGCTTGAGCGTGCCGTTGCGGCCCGGCGCGTCGCGCTGTGGGTCGTTTGCGAGCGGCGCCCCTGAGTCGCTGCGCTGGGCCCGGCTCCTCACCGCTGCGGACCCGCTTGCTCAGGTCTGCGTTCTTCCGGAGCTGGGTGAACGGGGCAGTGGTGCGGGGATGCACCCCGACCGGCTCCTCGCCGGAGAAGACCACCCAGTGGGCGGTGTTCTGGTAGAAGACCTGCAAGGTGGACCCGTCGATCACCGTGCTGGCGTGCTGGGTCGCCTTCTTACGCTGGTTGCCTTTGTCGACCTTGCTCTGCACGAAGCGCTCGGCCGGCTCGCGTTGCGACTTCACCTGCTCCCAGACCACCGGTCCGTAGCGCCGCGATGTTGCGTACAGGATGGGGCCGTACTTCAGCGCGGCCCCGACCGCCTTGCCCTTGCCTGCCACTCTCGGTCCTTTCTCGTCGTTGCGCGACGCTATGCGCGACTGGTTGGTGCACCCCGTGGTTGCCCTAGGTCTATCTACTGTAGGTGCCCGGCTGGCCCACCACTCGGTGAGTGCCGAACAATGGGGTCATGGCAACAGCGGACCGGGTTGAGTACGACGGCGAGGGTCTGGCGGAAGGCGCGCTCGCTTCCACCCCTTTGGAGCAGGTCAACGCCTGGGTGGACGACGCGGTGCTTCGTCACCGTGAGCGGGGTGACGTCCCGGAGCCCACGGCGCTTTCGGTGGCCACCGTGGACGCGGAGGGACAGCCCGATGTGCGCACGGTGCTGATGCGGTTCGTCCAGCCGCGAGGGATCGGCTTCCTGACCAACACCGACTCGGCCAAAGGGCACCAGATCGCCGCCAACGCCCGGATCGCCGCCAGCTTGACCTGGCCCTCGATGTTTCGCGCGATTCGCTTCCGTGGGGTGGCGGTGCCCATCGGGTCAGCCGACGTGCAGGGCTACTTCGCGCGACGACCGTGGGCCTCTCGGATCGGGGCCTGGGCTTCGGATCAGTCGCGCCCGACGGCGTCTCGGCAGGCCTTGGAAACCGCATACGCGAGGTATGCCGCCGAGTTCCCCGACCAAGGAAACGACGACGATGTCCCCGTGCCACCGCACTGGGGTGGCTACTGGTTGGAGGCGCACCGCGTCGAGTTCTGGGCTGGACGTCCCAACCGGTTGCACGACCGTCTCGTGTTCGACCTGCTCGATCCTGCGGGCCACGGTGACCTGTCGCTCGCCGAGTCGTGGCAGGTTCGGCGCCTGCAGCCCTAGCGCAAGCCCGAGCTGCCGACATGGAAGAAGCCCTGGCGGACTTCGTCCATGTCGGCAGTGTCCGTACTGGGCACGCTGCAGAACGTCAGGTTGATCCTGCGTCATCGTCGCCTTGACGACCCCGCGGTCCAGTTCCGGGCCGACCGCATTGCACCTTCGAGGTCACGCCGTCACTCGTAGCCGAGCGCCGCCAGGTCCTCGCGCGGGCTGGCGCCTCGGGCCTGGAGCATGTCGGACATGAGGGCCACCTCGGAGCGCTGCCCGTTGACCATGGCCTGGGCGAGGTCGACGACGTCGGGGTCCTGCCCCTCCCCGACCGCGGCCTCGGCCATCTCCACGCCGGCGAGGTGGTGGGTGATCATGAGCTGCAGGTAGAGGATCTCGGCCTGCGTGGATTCGGCGGCGCGCAGGTCCTGCATCTCGGCCAGGCTGGCCATCCCCGGCATGGCCCGATACTGCGGGCTTCCAGGCGCCGCGTCGGACATCGGGTCCATCCCCATACCGTCCATCGCCATCGAACCTTCAGGCATCCACGCCATCCGGTCTTCGGTGCGTGCCTGCGGGAGGTCCCAGTCCACCAGCCAACTCTGCATCCGACCGATCTGGTTGCTCTGTGTCGTGGCGATGTCGTAGGCCAGCACGTCGACGTCCTGGCTTTCGGAGGTCTGCAGGACGATGAGCGACATGTCGACGGCCTGAGCGTGATGCTCACCCATGTCCCGTGCGAATCCGGCGTCGAGGCTGTCGCCGCCTTCGCCCCCACCGGAGCTCGCGATGAGGACGGCCACCAGCGCTGCCAGTGCTGCTGAGACGGCTGCCACCGCCGCATACCGAGCGGGAAGGCGAGCAGTGAGTGGCGACCCACCACTCACGG
>JBASAN010000246.1:0-3672 GCA_049650625.1 Ornithinimicrobium sp. | reverse complement strand
GGTATCAGGCGCCAGGAAAGGGGTATCCGGGCGCTCACTGCACGTAGTCGCAACTCTCGACGTATCCGGTCACGGCGGGGCCGGCGGTGCGCACGGGAGCCACGTGCCGTGACTGCGACGCGTCCCCAGCGGGCACGACCGTCGTGGTCTGGCCCACGACGAAGTGGCTCTCGTCCTGGGCCTCGAGCACGCACTGGACCGCCCGGGAGGGGTCGCGGCTGAGGTCGAACCTCACCTGGACCTCGGTATTGGAGGTCACCTCGAAGCCGGTGTTGGTCCAGTTGACCTTGCCGGCGGCGGAGGCCACACCGAACCAGATCGCGAGGGCGGTCATCACGGACACCCCGACCACGCCGACCACCCACCAACGGCGGTTGGTGGTCGGCACGAGCGTCGAGGGCATCGAGGAACTCCGGTCCGGGGCACGGCCTGCACAGGCAGGTGAGAGGATGTCCCCTGCATTATCCCGCACGACGATCACACGAGGGAGCACAGGTGGAGCAGGGCCTGAGGCTGATGGCTATTCACGCCCATCCGGACGACGAGTCGTCCAAGGGGGCGGCAACATCAGCGAAGTACGCGGCTGACGGTGTCCGGGTCAGGGTGGTCTCCTGCACCGGGGGCGAGCGCGGTGACATCCTGAACCCGAAGCTGGCCGACCAGGCCCACATCATCAGGGACGTCGCGCAGGTGCGGCGCGACGAGATGGCGGCCGCGGCGCAGGCGCTGGGGGTGGAGCACACCTGGCTGGGGTTCGTGGACTCCGGACTGCCCGAGGGGGATCCGCTCCCTCCGCTTCCGGAAGGCTGTTTCGCTCTCGAGCCGTTGGACGTGACCACCGAAGCGCTGGTGCGGGTCATCCGCGAGTTCCGACCGCACGTCATCACGACCTACGACGAGAACGGCGGTTACCCGCATCCGGACCACGTGATGACCCACACGGTGAGCATGGCCGCCTTCCAGGCCGCCGGAGACCCTGAGGCCTATCCGCACACCGGCCCGGCGTGGCAGCCGCAGAAGGTCTACTACACGATGTTCTCCCCGGTCCGGCTCCGCAACCTGCACCAGGCGATGCTGGACGAGGGCCTGGAGTCGCCGTTCGCCGAGTGGATCGAGCGGATGGGTGATCGGCCCGAGCGGGCGATCCACACCCACGTTCCGTGTGCCGACTACTTCACCGACCGGGACGCGGCGCTTCTGGCCCATGCCACCCAGGTCGACCCCGACGGGATGTGGTTCGCCATACCGATGGAGATCCAGCGCCGAGTGCATCCGGTCGAGGACTTCGAGCTGGCCGCGTCGTTGGTGCCCGTCGACCTGCCGGAAGACGACTTGTTCGCCGGGTTGGCCCCCGTCAGCGAGCTCGACGAGCAGTGCGCCACACCCCCGGAGCGTGATGGAGCAGGCAAGGTGCTGACGGCCTACGCGGCGCCGGCCCCCGAGCCGGAGCAGAAGGTCGCCGAGGCGGCCACCGACGATGACGACGATCACAGCAACGACGAGCTCCGAGGGAGCGAAGGCCACTCCACCGGGAGACATGTCGAGGACGAGCGCGCCTCATGAACGTCAGCGACGTCCAGTACACCGCGGGGCTGGGTGGCTTCCTGGTCCTGTTCGGGCTGGGCCTCGTGCTGTGGTTCCTGGGGCGGGACCTCAGTCGCCGGTTGCGCCGGATGCGCCAGCAGGAGTCCCTGCGTCAGAGGAACCTGAGACGGCCTACGCCCGCGGAAGCCTTCGGCGACGCCGAGGGTTCACCCCCGGACGAAGAGGCCGAGGAGGGCCCTACTCCACCCCGGGGATAGCCCCGTAGACGGCGAGGGACACGGCGATGTAGTGCGTGGTGAACGCCGCGATGGTGAACGCGTGGAAGATCTCGTGGAAGCCGAACCAGCGCGGCGAGGGATCGGGCCACTTGAGCCCGTAGACGACGGCTCCCAAGGTGTAGAGCAGTCCGCCGGTGGCGATCAACGCGACGACCGCGGCCCCGCCGGCTTGGTAGAACGGCACGATGTAGAAAACGGCCACCCACCCCAGGGCCACGTAGACGGGGGTGTACAGCCACCGCGGCGCGCCGACCCAGAAAACGCGGAAGAGGATGCCGGCAATAGCCCCGGACCACACCAGGATCAACAGCGTGCGAGCGGAGTCAGGCGGGAGCAGCAGCAAGGCGAGCGGCGTGTAGCTCCCCGCGATGATCAAGAAGATGTTGGCGTGATCCAGCCGCTTGAGGAGTTTGTTCGTCTCCGGACTCCAGTGCCCCCGGTGGTAGGTCGCCGATGTGGCGAAGAGCATCACCGCGGAGAAGCCGAAGACCACGGAGGAGATCTTGCCCATGGTGGTCGGGGCGAGCACGATCAGGACGATCGAGGCGGCTAGCGCCAACGGTGCCATTCCGAGGTGGAGCCACCCCCGCAGCTTGGGCTTGATGGTGGCGGCGACGCCGTGCGCGGCCTGCGACAAGTCGTCCTTGAGATCGTGAGCGACCTGGGCCACCCCCGAGTCCTGCGGTTCCCTGTCCGGCGGCGAGGTCATGGTCGTCACGCTAACCTACGCAACCGTAAGTTGGCACAGGCTCGGTTCATGGTGGCGCTTCGTAGGTGCGGTTCGCAGCGGATGGGCGAGTAGGTTTGCTCTCATGGGCCGACTGCGTGATCTGATCTATCGCGCGTACAACGCATCGCTGACCAAGAGTCTGCCTTCGGCCGGCGTGCCGTGCCATGTGGGCGTGATGCTGGACGGCAACCGACGCTGGGCGAAGCAGCGCGGTGCGGCCACCGCCGATGGTCATCGGGCCGGGGCCGAGAACATCAAGCCGCTGTTGGGATGGTGTGAGGAGGCCGGGGTCCAGGTCGTCACGCTGTGGCTGCTGTCGACCGACAACCTGAACCGGGAGCCGTCCGAGCTCAAACCCCTACTCCAGATCATCTCCGACGTGGTCTCCGACCTGTCGTCGACCAGACGGTGGCGGTTGCACGTCGTCGGAGCACGGGACCTGCTGCCGGAGGAGACCCGGTTGGAGTTGGACGTCGCAGCCGAGGCGACGCAGGACCTTCCGGGCATGTTGGTCAACGTGGCCATCGGCTATGGCGGTCGCCAGGAGATCGCCGACGCTGTGCGGTCCCTATTGAAGGAGCACGCCGAACGGGGCACCACGCTGGAGGAGCTCGCGGCTACCCTGCAGATCGAGCACATCGCCGAACACCTGTACACCAAGGGTCAACCAGACCCTGACCTGGTGATCCGGACCAGTGGTGAGCAGCGTCTCGGGGGTTTCCTGCTGTGGCAGAGCGCGCACAGCGAGTTCTACTTCTGTGAGGCCTTCTGGCCCGACTTCCGCAAGGTCGACTTCCTGAGGGCACTTCGGGCGTATGCCGAGCGTGAGCGCCGCTACGGCTCCTGAGCGCCTCCGCGGTGTGGGGTCCAGGCGAGATACGCACATGAACATCCGTCAACGAAGGCAACCCCACGGCGCGTCCCTCCCCGTCCACGGCGAGTGTGTGTCATACGGTCGACGAAGCGAGGGCGACCGCCCCGCCACGGGAGGCTCACCAGATGGAGCATGTGCTCTGGGCGGAGGGCCGGGAACGGCACTGCGCTGACGCCAGAGACGAACCCGGAAACCCACCCCCTACGACCCTGATGTCGTAGCGCCCCTCCAGGGAGTCTCATGAC
>JBASAN010000245.1:0-1889 GCA_049650625.1 Ornithinimicrobium sp. | reverse complement strand
TCCCGCGCCGCGGCCGCGTCCAGCCCGATCAGGGAGCAGGAGAGGAGGTCGCCGACGCCGGCGTCGAGGGCGCGGACCTGCTCGGGCACGGGGTGCCCGGTGCGGGTGTCGTCGCCGTCGATCATGGGTCCATTGTCGCACTCGCCGCCGACATCGGTGCTGGTCAGAGGGGGTTGTGCGCAACCAGGCGAGCAACGCCGGATCTACGATTCGACAACAGAATCGATTGCCTGAGCGCGGCTCACGACGTCGACGACGAGCTCGTGCAGCGGCCTGAGCAACCTTTCGGCCGCTCACCTCGTTCTCCCCTCATGGGACGGAGCCAGGATGCGTGACGAGGAGGCGTTCGTCGAGTTCGCCGCGACCGCCAGCGCCCGGCTCCGGCGCACGGCGTTCCTGCTGTGCGGCGACTGGGACCGGGCCGCGGACCATGCGCAGGAGGGCCTGATCTGGGTCTACGTGGCGTGGCCGCGGCTGACCCGGGCCGGCCACTTCGACGGCGTCGCAGGTATTGCAATAGGCCACATCACCGGGACGCCGGCCAATGCACCTCTCGATGCGATTGAGCTGCTCCGCGAACACCTAGCGGGCTTTGGTGTACCTGTACTCGGGGGCCTTCCCATTGGACATGATGCTGACGCGAGATCCGTCTTGATTGGAGCAAGCACCGAAATTGACGCTGCGGCCGGGACGTTGATGCAATGAGGACTGCGGTCCCCCCGGATTCTTCGTCTGTGAGGCTGCGTGTTCGGCCATTGCAGACGTTGAACTGAGGGTCCTGAGGGTCAGCTTTGTCCGCAGAACAGACGTTAGAACGCCGCGTAGCGAACGGCAGCTTCCTGAGATTTATTACCGAAACCGGTCGTGATCCGTTGAGTGCCAGCTACCGAGGTAAATCCCCACTTTCTCCTAGTTTCCCCAAGGTATCTTGCAACTCCGTTGGGGGCCGCGCGCTTGAGCGAAGTATCGTTTCATCAAAACAGGGATCCGCATGGGCCTGGTCATCGTCTTCATCGTCATCACGGCCATGCTCGCAGCCAATGCCTTCTATGTCGCGGCCGAGTTCGCCGCTGTTTCAGCCAGTAAGCCCAAGCTTTCCTCCAAGGCGAAGGATGGCCGAAGAGAGGCGGATTACATCGAAAAGACCGTCACCGACGAATACCGCATGGACCGCTATATCGCCTGCGCCCAGGTGGGGATCACCCTCACCAGTCTCGTGATCGGTTTTTATGGACAGCGCGCCCTCGCACCGTATCTCACACCGCTGCTCGATGGGGTGCTGCCCGCCGGGATCGTCGCCACCGCTGTCGTAGCGCCGCTGCTGCTCGTCGTACTGACCATGCTTCAGGTGATCCTGGGGGAGCTCTTTCCCAAGTCCATCGCGCTGCGCAATCCCGAGACTGTCGCTTTCAAAACGGCGCGCCCCATGCGCTGGTCGCTTCTGGTTCTAGGGCCTTTCATCTCGCTTCTGAACGGCTCGGCCATCTGGATCATGCGGCGCTTTGGGCTCGACAAGCCGAAGGAGAGCGGGGAGGAGCACAGCCACGAGGAGCTGCGCGCGGTGATTTCCGAAAGCCTCGAAGGGGGTGTCATCGGGCGTTCGGCGCATGAGATGCTGCGCCAGGTTCTCGCATTCGAGGAGCGTACCGTCGCAGGCGTCATGCAGCCGCGCAGCCAGATCGTCGCCTTGGCCCCCGAGACCACTGCCGCGGACGCGCTGCCAACGATGGTCGACGCGCCTTTCACGCGCTTTCCCCTGTTCCGCACCGACGACATCGACCAGCCTGCCGGCTTTGTGCATTTGCGCGACGTGCATGCCGCCGATGGTACGACGCCCCTGTCCGACATCGCCCGAGAGATCGATTTGGTGCCCGACACCCTGACGCTGG